>CAYVFA010000048.1:0-15786 GCA_964450075.1 uncultured Smithella sp. | reverse complement strand
AAATCCTGCATGTTCTCCCCCCCTTTTTTAAGGGGGGGCGGGGGGGGATTTTACTTTAGCGCGGCAATCACATCGGCGGCGTTTCCTGTCACAACGGGATTCTGCTCGTTGCCCGTGAGCCTGCGGGCCATGTAAGGAACATGCTCCTTGACGAAGGCATCCATCTCGCCCACTGTAATCTTTCCGTCTTTGTTGGCGTCCGCATCGCCCTGCAGACCTTTCAAAAAGAAATAAGTGAACAGCGAATGGCGCTTCTCCGGATACCAGCCGGACACCTGATCGACCGCGGCGCTCGTCATCAGCACCGCGTTTTGCGGTCCGCGATATTCTTTTTTCACCTTCACCAGCGTCGGGCTGATGTTCTTAAAAAGCATGCCCTTCATAGAGTTGCCGGAAAAACAGGCGTCCAGCACAACCGTTATTTTCTTTGCCGGAATCTTCGCCAGATTGTCGTAGAACGTCTGGAGACGATAGCCGTTGGATTTCAAATCCTGCAGGCTGGCGTCAACCGGGACGAAATACGCATCACCTGTTTCCAGATCCGGCGCGCCATGTCCCACATAATAAACAAACACTTTGGATACACCCGGTTTCACAAACCGGAAAAGCTTACCCTTGTGACTTCGTTCGCTGCCGAAAAATTCATTGAACTTGGAGAGAGCCGCATCCTCGGCATACAGAATCATCGACGGATCATGACCCATCGTGCGGGTCAGGTACTCCCTCATGACCTGCGCGTCGCGGCCCGCAAACTCGACATCGTCCGAGCCTGCGGCCGCATAGTTGCGGTTGCCAATCACCACGGCCACGTCATACTTGCCCGCCTTCTGGCCCTGCGGAATATTCATGTCCACATCCACGGAAAGGCCGGTGGCCAGTTCGATCTTTTCTTTTTGCGGTCCCTCATCGGCCTTGACGACAAATTCCTGGGTTCGTTGCTGTGGCGCATTCATGATCAGAGCCAAATCCCTGCGGGAATTGAATTTCGGCCGCGCCTCATTCAGACTTACGGCAATAGGGATCTTTTCGCCGCCGGCAATCCGTTTATTGGTATAAAACATGAATTTGAAATCGCGGTATTTGCCCGACGGGATGATCCCCAGATCAAAATGCGTCTGAGCATCACCCGCCAAAAATACGTTTTGCCCCAACTGAACATCCGCCGACACGCCGCGTGCGTCGCCGTACCCCGCATTTTGCACACGGACGGTCATCTCCACCATTTCCATCGGATCCACGCGACGGTTACCGTTTTGGTCACTGATGCCCAGATCGGCCACGACCAGTTTGGGCGGCTCAAAGACTCTGGTTTTAAAAGACACCTTCATCGGATCGGGATCAAAGCCATTGGCTTCCCGAATATCAACCGTCAGGCTGACGCTGGCCGTGGGAATGTCTTCCGAGGCGGCCAGCGTTATTTCTTTCTTCACCGTCTGCCCGGCGGGAATGGTCCCGATGACAACGTTTCGCTCGAAGGATAGCCCCTCTGTTTTGCCGGTTGCCTTGATTTCCGCGCGCACGTCAAAAGCATCGCCTTTGCCCCGGTTTTGCACCGTGAGCACCAGCGTACCCTTCTCATCGGCATCCAATATTTTGTTGCCGGAGGGCTCGATAAATGCCGCAGTAGCCGAAAGATTAGGCGGCACGGGAGAAACCTTGACGCGCAACTGCGTCTGTTCGGCATGGGCTGCTGCCGCAAGCAACATGATGACCACAAATAAAAAGAAGGTTTTCCTCATCATCAATCTCCGTAAATAATATCTTCCATATCGCATTCCAGTGCGCGGGAAAGCTTCACCAGCAGGTCAACACTGGGCGCACGTTTGTTGTTCTCAATCTGAGACAAGGCGGCAACGGACACCCCGCAGGCTTTGGCAAGCTTTGCCAGGGTATATTCCCGGTATTCACGCCAGACCTTCAGGCGGCTTTCGCCTGAAGACAGGCGCTTGACAAACTCACCTGGATACGTTTCCTCGCCTTCTGCAATGGCAGCCCGGATATTGCGAGCATCCCTGACGTCTTCCAGCTCTTCCAGGCGGGTGATCATCTTTTCCCATTCTTCATACGGAACAATGGCGTATTCCGGCGCTCCCTTATGTTTAATGATTTGAACATTCATTTATAAACATCTCCTCTTGATCCTATTTTCAGAACATAGATAATCAACTCATTTTTCACAACTTCACAGATAACCCGCCAGCTTCCGACACGCAAGCGCCAGAATGGTGATCCTTTCAACCGTTTCCAGTCACCTTTATAGCCATGGGGGTCCTTCGCAATTTTTTCAAGTTCCACGTCAATTTTTCCGACAACACCGTCGGGCATCTTCAATCTGGTTTTGAGAGCCTGCTTACTGTATCTGATCGTGAACATGGTTGAATATTAACCTTTAGTTAACTTTGTATCAAGTATTTTTTAACATACACTGCCGTTTCAATCATCGTGACGGCGCCGGGGCAAACCTTACCACTACCTCTGGAGGGGGCAGGGGAAGGTTGAGTTGCCGGTTAACTCTATACATTTTCTGATCCAGCGATCCATCTCCGTCGAATCAGGCCGGCTCCGCTGCGGCCTGATGACGACAGAGAGATGTAGTGCGTAGCTTTAGCTGCGCTTATAGCGGGCATAAATGCCCGCACTACATACCTGATTGCCTGCGTGCACTCACTGATCTGGGGGCAAGGCAAGCCGGAAACCTATATTGTCGCGGCGGTCGCTAGGATCTCTCCTATTGCGAATCGACGTGCGCGTGTCGGCGGGATTGCTGTACCAATCGCCGCCGCGATAGACGCGGGAGGAACCGGAAGACGGCCCCTCAGGATTGTCGCTGTCACTATTTTTATAATAATCACCCCTATACCAATCACTACACCATTCCCAGACATTGCCGCTCATGTCATACAGCCCCAGTCCATTTGGCAGCTTTTGACCCACAGGATGAGTCTTGCTATCTGAATTGGAACGATACCAGGCGGAATCTCCTAAAGACGATTTACTGCTGGTTCCCTCCCATTTCTCATTCCTGCCGCCGCTTCTGGCGGCATATTCCCACTCGGCCTCTGTGGGCAGACGATACCGTTTGCCGCTCCTATTGTTTAACCGGCTGATAAAATCCTGAACATCGTTCCAGGAAACATTTTCCACAGGGCAGTTATCGCCACAACTGCTGAAATGGGATGGATTGCTTCCCATGATTTGGTTCCATGGATTGCCTCCCATGATCTGTTTCCATTGCCCCTGCGTGACTTCGTATTTACCCATGTAAAAATCGCTAACGCATGCCTCATGAATGGGCTTTTCATCTGCATCGGCACTACCAACATTACCAACAGAAGCATTACCCATCTGATAACAGCCGCCTTTGACAAAAACAAGTTCCATCCCTGTGGAGGGGTCTTTGAAGATTTTTCCGCCCGCCGCAACGTCGAAGGAAACATTTTGATCCAGGCCTCGCGGAAAGTCCTGCAGGACATTCCACCACAGGGTTTTTCGGCTGCCGGGCCGGACCTTGCCCATGTCGCCTTCCAGGTGGAGTTCGGAAGCTTTATAGTCCTTGTCGCCCACCTTGACGGTTACATCCACGTCCGCCTCGTTTTCATCGCCAACCAGGTCATACGTGATCTGCACGCGGTTCCCGACCTGCTTGGAGGAAATATTTTTCACCTCCGCGGCCTGGGCAGCGGTTACTGCCAAAAAGAAAAACATGGAAAACAAAATCAACAGTCGCTTCATATATACCTCTTTAAGTGTTTTTAATCTTACCACCCCCTGCACCCCCGCCAGCGGGGGACAACACCGTATTTTCTCCCCCTCTGGAGGGGGTAGGGGGAGGTTGCCCCCGGCTTCATCATGCTACTCCGCTACCACTTCATAGGGCAAAATTTTATCCTCGATGCGGTCGGCGATGGCCATGAGCCTGGCGAAAAATTCGGGGACGCTCATGTGCTCCGCTTCCGGGAAAATGTCCAGAATACGGATGCCTGCTGCACCCTCCCAGGCAATCATCAGATACGCTTCGGCGTCGCGCTTGTGCCGCGGCAGGGTCTGGACTTCCAGCTCGATTTTCGCGTCCTTTGCGGGAAAGGTCATTGCCCTGCCCGGTTCAAGGATATTGCCGGTTTCGTGAGCATTGGGATAAATCATTACCACGCGGTCATCCGCCATGATGTTGAAGATGGCAAACCCGGCGCGCTTTGACGACTGGAGGGTAAAGGCCGCTTTCTCACCGTTTCGGAAGACGCTGTTGTTGAGTTTTGCCCGAAGGCCGACGGTGGTTTTCGTTTTCTTCGGCACATAAACGTCAGCCGTAAGCCTGACGCGGTATTCGGGAATGGGGGCAACGGTTGCGTCTTTCTGATACTGACCAAGCGGCAGCCACGCCGCCTTTTCCCGGACGATGAAGCCCCGGGCGTAGGTCTTGATAAAATCCGCCGCGACGGTAAAATTGGTCACCAGCGTGCCCGCGGTGACGGATACGCCCGCTGCCTGTTCAATGGCCGCAACCCTTGCCCGCTGCAGTGCGATCAACTGGGATTGCTCCGCGCTCATCCCCACAATGGCGCAGGCCCCCTCCGCGGAAATATTTTTAAAGATCTCGCCCGTGCGTTTAGACTGGGCCGCCGCGTAACCGGGTATTACCATACAAACCAGCAATAGAAATACGCAAAGACATCTGCAAAAAAAATTCATCGTCGCCGCCTTGATTTGAAATATTGTTGCGGCAACTTAACAATATTTCGTAATCATTTCAAGATTATTGTGATTGCCATGCCTTACACAGTGTGTTAGAAACCGCCTATGAGCATCTGGGAAAAGAAAAGCAGAATAATGGTGACCTGCCCGAAAGGTGTTGCGCCTTATCTGAAGGCGGAAATTGAAGCGTTGGGTTTTCCCGTCCTGCATGAAATCGACACAGCGATTTCCACGGAAGGAACGCTTGCCGACACCATGACGCTGAATCTTCATTTGCGAACGGCCCAGCGCGTTCTGTATCAACTGCAAATGTTCAAGGTCATCTCCCCCGGCGCTCTTTATGAACGCATCAACGCCATACCCTGGGAAACATTTTTGCACGATTCCGGTCCCAGCGCTTATGTCTGCGTCACGTCCGTGGTGGATAATCCGCTGATCACTGATTCGCGCTTTGCCAACCTCAAAGCCAAGGACGCCATTGTCGATCGCATCCGGGAAAAGACGGGCATCCGGCCCGATTCGGGACCCGCTAAAGACAAGGCGGTCATTCACATTTACTGGCGCAATGATCAGGCAATGGTTTATATCGACACGTCCGGTGATCGCCTTTCCATGCGCGGGTATCGCAAGATTCCGCTGGCCGCGCCGATGCAGGAAACACTCGCGGCGGCGCTGATTCTGGCGACAGGTTGGCGCGGAAAAACACCCTTTGTCAACCCGATGTGCGGAAGCGGCACACTGGCCATCGAGGCGGCGCTGATCGCTCTCAATCGCGCGCCGGGGCTGGGACGGAACAATTACGGGTTTATGTACATTAAAGATTTCCCTTATGAACAATGGCAGGAATTGCGCAAAAAAGCGCGCAACGCATCCAGCAGGCAACTGCCGTCGAAAATTCTTGCCACGGATATCGATCCGGCAGCCGTGCAGGCGGCAGGACAGAATGCCAAGACAGCGGGCGTTGACCACCTGATCGAATTTATGACCTGCTCATTTGAAAAAACACCCACCCCGGGAGGGGGCGGCATCATCGTCCTGAATCCGCCCTACGGCGAACGGATGGAACCTTTAAAAATCAAAACACTCCATCCTGAACGCCGGAAAGAAATCGCGCCGGGGCAGAAAGTCATTCTACGCAAGGCCGCCGACATGGCTCATAAAAGCGGCAACCCGAGCACGCTGCAACGCCTGGAGGCGCTTTACGAGGGCTGCGGCGACTGGTTCAAAAGCATCACCCGGGGCTATCGCGGATATATTTTTACCGGCAATCTGGACATGATTAAGAAAGTGGGCTTACGCACCAAGCGAAGGCTGGCCTTTTACAACGGCGAAATTGAATGCCGTCTGCTGGAATACGAGCTTTATGAGGGGAGTAAAAAAAATCCCCCGGAATCCCCCTCGGGGCATTAAGGCACCGACGCTCCCTCCTTTTCTAAAGGAGGGTTGGGGTGGATTTTCAATCCTCACCCTAATCTGTTGATGATTTCTTTGCTTCTTTCTTCCGGGCTTTAGCCAGCGCCTTGAGCGCTTTTTTATCAGGAACTTCCGCAGACGGGATGGGTGTTGGGGACAACACCACGGGAGGAGCGTCGGCAGGCAAAACCGCCGGCGCTTCAGGCGGCTTTTCATCATCCGGCGCTTGATGCTGCTTTGCGCGGCGAAGGCGCACACGGTCGATCATGGCTTCCGCCATCATTCTGCCAAACTGCCCGATAAATCCGGCAATCAAAACAAGTATCACCCATTTGAGAACCGACCAGGTGCTGATATAGTTCAGAATATCCATCACGGCAAAAACCTTTTTCCAGAAGCAATCGCGTTCGGCCAACATAGCCAAACTGCTTAATTCACATCATTTGATTATTTTATACAGGAAAAGGCTCCCGGATGACAAGAGCTATTATCCACAGTTGAATTCGCAGATGGGGCGTGGTAAACACAGGCACACAAAATGTTTTTATCGAAAGTTGAAATTCTGAGCAAGGAGCGATAGGCGGCTTGAAAATCATTTATACAAAGCTTATGTCCCTGCAAAAATTTGCGGCCATCAATTGCTTTGGTGTTTTACTGGCGCCTAAGGGCGAACGGGTAACGTCGAGGACCATCAACCACGAGGCCATCCATACGCTTCAGATGAAAGAAATGCTCTATGTCTTCTTTTATCTGTGGTATGGGGCGGAATGGCTGATTCGATTATTTGGACGGGGAAATGCCTATCGAAATATAGCTTTTGAAAAAGAAGCCTATGACCATGAACATGATGAACATTACCCGGACAATCGAAAACCTTATCAATGGTTACAGTACTTATAACCGACACATCCGGCCTTGCCAAGGAGCATGAAATGCAGAGCGTCTGGGAATCAAAAGGCAGAAAAATTCACACCCGGAAGATTGAAGTATCAACGTATGAATACGACGGACAGAGAATCATCGTCGAAGGCGTCCTGAAAGATGACCGTTATCAGGACACGCACGCGGTAACTGGTGAAACGTTTCCGCGCGGCGTCATTCATCACATGGGCATCCGCCTGCTGATTAACTGTTCCAGTCTGTTGATTGAGGACATCGATGTAGATTTGATCGCCGTACCCAGAGAGGCCTGCCGTGAAACCATCGCGTGCCTGGCCCCCATTAAGGGTCTGACAATTACGCGGGGGTTTACGGCAAAAGTGAAAAAAATAGCCGGAGGCAACAAGGGCTGCACCCATTTGCTGGAACTCATTATGGCCATGGCCCCGGCTGCCGTGCAGGGATTTGCGGCACACCAGTCGCAGAAGCCGCCGGACTCCCGCTCCGATCACGCCAGGTTCATGTTGAAATACCTGATCGACACCTGCCATGCCTGGCGCGAAGACGGCCCCTACGTTAAGCTGTATAACAAAATGATCAACGCAAAATAACAGGATAGGTCTCCATGGCGGCGCCCTGTCCGCAACGCCACCATGGAGCAATCGTCTAGGATAAGATCAATCCCGGAACCGGAAATCTCATACAGAATTCTTCCACATCCTGTTTCATGGCCCTGACTAAATTTTCATCCTGATATTTTTTGAGCAGCGTGGCAATCCAGTTGCCAATTTGAATCATCTCCGCCTCTTTCATGCCGCGGGTGGTCGCTGCAGGCGTTCCCAGCCGGATGCCGCTGGGTCGAAGCGGCGGGTTCGGATCATCCGGAATAATCTGTTTATTTGTGGTGATAGAGACGCTGTCCAGAATAACTTCCGCCTGTTTTCCATCGATGCCAAAACTTTTGACCGTGTCGATCACCATCATGTGATTGTCTGTTCCATTGGTGATCAGCTTGACGCCGTTTTTGGTCAGTGTCTGGGCAAGCACCCTGGCATTCCGCAAAATCTGCGTTGCGTACACCTTGAAATCCGGTTCGAGCGCCTTGCCCAGGGTGACGGCTATTGCCGCAATGGTGTTCATATGCGGACCGCCCTGGAGTCCCGGAAATACCGACTTGTCAATCACACCGGCATATTCGGCTTTGCACATAATGAGCGCGCCTCTCGGCCCCCGGAGGCTTTTGTGCGTTGTTGTCGTGACGATGTCAAATCCAGAGTCAAAGGGATTTTTCATCACATCTGCCGCGACCAGTCCGCCGATGTGTGAAATATCGGCCATGGTAATGGCGCCGACGGCATCGGCCACTCTTTTAAAATTGTCATAATTATAGTCTCTGGGATAAGACGTGTAACCACACAGGACAATCTTCGGCTTCGTCTCCAGAACTGTTTTCATTAAAGCGTCGAAATCGATTTTGCCTGAATTTTCGGTATCGGTTTTATACCGGACAAAATTGAACAATTTCCCCATATGGGACACGGGAGCGCCATGCGTCAAGTGTCCGCCGTGAGAAAGATCCATCCCCAGAATCGTATCACCCGGCTTCAGAAAAGCCAGATAGACCGCCTGATTCATCGGCGATCCCGACAGCGCCTGGACATTGACATGCTGGCAGCGGAATACTTTTTTGGCCCGTTCGATGGCCAGCCGTTCAATCTGGTCGGTAAATTCCTGTCCCCCGTAGTAGCGCTTGCCCGGATAACCTTCAGAATACTTGTTTGTAAAAATGGAACCGTTGGCCGCCAGCACTTCCGGATAGGTATAATTTTCCGACGGGATGAGTTCGATCCCTTTGCGCTCCCTTTGCTCTTCACCCAGAATGGCCTGAAAGACTTCCGGATCGTTTTGCTTCAAACTTTCCCAATTGCTGTTCATATAATTCGTAGAGGCTTGATTTTGTTGCTTTAAAGATGTGCTTTGGATTGACGGGTTTTGCTTTTTTGTAACCATGGAATCCTCCTTCCAATATTTTTTAAATATTTTTTCTTTGCCCAGGCGCACGGCAAAAGAAGGAAGCTTCCTGATGGTTATTTCCACCCACAACGCCAGTTGCTGACTGACCTGTCTTTTAAAGAACGGGGCCTTATTTTGCAAGCATTTTTTGGCACCGGCAAAAAGCCGGACATATTCTCCCGAAATGTATGATTTTTTTCTTGCGTTCAGATTCAGATTCTCATTGACAATCTCGCTATTCGTGGTCACAAATTAAGCAGAAGATAAAATTGGACTCTTTTTAAGGCCGATCTCATGGTTAAAGAAAAATTATGGACAAAAGATTTTGTAACGGTCTCTGTCATTAATTTTTTAGTATTTCTGGCGCATTTCTTATTGATGGTCACCATCGCGTCTTATGCCGTGGATAAATTCCAGGCATCCACAAAAATCGCGGGACTTGTGGCGGGTATTTTCATTATCGGGGCATTAATAGGCCGGTTGGGTAGCGGACGAATTATTGAAGATAAAGGCAGTAAAAAAGTTTTAACCGTCAGCACCATATTCTTTATTGTTACTTCACTATTATATTTTGTTGCAATCCATCTATCTCTTTTGATCATCATCAGACTTTTACACGGGATTGCTTTCGGGGCGGCAAGTACCGCAACGGGAACAATCGTCGCCCAGATTATTCCGGACAGCAGACGAGGAGAAGGCATCGGCTATTACAGCATGGGGGCAATACTGGCCGTGGCATTGGGTCCTTTTGTGGGGATATTTTTAATTCATGGCGTGGATTTTAATATGATATTTGTGGTGACGTCGATATTAGCCGCCGGTAGTTTTGTACTGTCTTTCATCGTTGGTCAGCCGACTTATCCATCACTCGAACCGGATCAGGCCGCGGCTGCAAAAAGTTTTCAACTTTCCAATTTTCTGGAATTTAAAGCCGTCCCGATTTCCATCACTATTTTGGTCATCGGTTTCAGTTATTCCGGCTTACTGACTTTTATACCTTTATACACGAAACAGATTCATCTGGAGGAAGCCGCAAGTTTCTACTTTCTTGTATATGCCATAACGGTCTTTGTCTCGAGACCTTTTTCCGGACGATTACTGGACGTCAAAGGTGCCAATTTTGTCGCCTATCCCTGTCTTTTCATTTATGCCATCGGAATGCTTTTATTCAGCCAGGCCAATCATGGCATTGTTTTACTCCTGTCGGGAGTCATCATGGGTTTAGGTTATGGTAACTTTATATCCTCCGCTCAGGCCATTTCAATCAAAGGTGTTGCGCCTCATCGTTTGGGACTGGCCACATCGACATTTTTTATTTTTGTAGATTTAGGATTCGGCCTAGGACCTTATTTACTCGGTTCATGGGTGCCATTCACCGGATACCGCGGCTTATATTTCATCATGGCCATTGTGATCCTGGCGACGATTCCTCTTTACTACTTTTTATATGGAAGAACGTCATCATCTGAATAGTGGCGCGAAGACAGCTGCTGTTCAGAAACCGCATCAGTGCCATGATAACCAAATTTAATGACGCAGGAGGCATAAAAAGTGAAAAATACTTCACCGTTGGCAATCACCATCAGCCGTCAGTTGGGCTGCGGAGGGGCCTATGTGGGACAGCAGTTAGCGAAAAGTCTGAACATATTTTATGCAGACCGTGAAATTATCAGTCAGGCAGCCCGGCAGTTTTCGGTATTGGAAGAAGATTTGAAATCGCGTGATGAAAAAAAACTTTCATTCTGGCAGTCCTTCATACGAGCCTATGCCATTGCACCGGATACGTACGTGCAACCGCGAATTTTGCCACCGTCCGACCATGCGTTATTTAAAACTGAAAGCGAGATCATTACACGGATTGCCAAAGAGCGGTCGGCGGTGATTATTGGACGAGGCGGCTCTTATATCCTTCGAGAGCATCCCCATCATGTCAGCCTTTTTTTGCATGGGGATATGGCTTCCCGCAAAAACCGCATTCAGAAACTTTATGCCGTGTCGGAAGAAGTTGCCGGTAACATGATCGCAAAAAGCGATAAAGAAAGAGCGCTCTATCATCAAACCGTTACAGGACAGAAATGGGCGGATGTCAGACGATACCATCTGGCGATCGATACCAGCCGAATCGGTCTTGATAAAAGTGTTGAACTGATTTTGAAATACCTGGAATCCGATACATAACTATCCGTCATTCAACGTGTAATTCATCGTTGACACGTCGGCTTGATTCCTATAATCTAGCGGCAAGGAGAAAATACTATGGCTAAAATATCACATATCACATGGGATCCCATGTACAGCGTTCACGTTGATGCAATTGACGCGCAGCACAAACAACTTTTTGATATTGCAAATCATCTCATCGACGTTTTTGAAAACGGCGAGAACGATTTATTACCGGTGCTCAACGACCTTGTGAATTACGTGACCGTTCACTTCCATGATGAACAGATCGTCATGATGAACGCGAAGTATCCCGATTTGCCAAACCACAGCAAAGTCCACCAGAGATTCATTGATAAAGCAGAAGAATTTATTCAGCAATACACAGAAGACAATAAAGATCTGGGATTCAATATGGTTGTGTTTCTCAAAGACTGGCTTCGCGAACATACCACGAAAATGGATATGGAATATGCGGAATACCTGCTAAAGAATTCCACGAAGACCCGGTAATTCTGAAGGGATAAAGCGGACCGGTCGTCAACCATGGACATCAAGATCATCATGTCCAATAATGCGCATCACCAAAGGATGGTTCACCATGAAGGATAACGCAAAGATTGCTGAACTGCAGGATATGCTCAGACTGCAAAAGGGTTTACAAAACGTCAGCAATAGCATCAATGCCGCAAAAAGCGCCAAACAGATTATTATGGAAACACGACCGTTGTTGCTTGATCTGTTTCATGTCGAAGCGGCTCATATCTACATTAACGACAAGGATAAAAAAGAAATGTTCACGTTTATCCTATATGGAGATATGACAAAAGACAGAAAAGCATTTGTCAATCATCAAACCATTCCCGGATATGTGATGAGCATGGCTAAAATGATCAACATTTCCGATTTCAGCAATCCTGAACAAATCAACCGATATCCTGATCTTCCTCTTGATGCAAAGGGCGATAACCGATTCGGCCATCCCGTCAAACAGATTCTGGCGATGCCGATTTTTTATGGCGGTGATCTTGTGGGCGCCGTTGAGCTTATCAATAAGAAAGACGCGGATGAACCGTTTAAGGAAAAAGAACTGGCGCTCCTGCATAATATCGCGGAAGTGCTGGGCATTGCCCTCTACAACCACCAGCAGGTTGATCCGAAAGCCAGAAAATCAAAATTTGGCTATCTGATCACCAACAATTTGATCACAGAAGAAGACCTTAACCACGCCAGAGAAGAATCCCGGGTGACCAAAGAACCTCTTGAAAATATCTTAATGGGCAAATACAAAATCAGCAGAGATGATATTGGTCACGCCTGTGAGGATTTTTGTCAGTGTAAGTTTGTTTCTTTCGATCCCAAGACACCCATCCCCGGTGATCTTTGCAAAAGCCTGAAAAAAGAATATCTGGCAACAGAAGCCTGGGTTCCCCTTGAAAAAACCGGCAAAGGGATTCGCGTGATTGTTGATGATCCGCAAAACATCCTCAAGCGAGACGCGATAGAAAATCTATTTAGAGTAAAATCGATTACTTATGATATCGCTTTGAAAGAGGACATTCTCAAATACATCGATTTTTTCTTCGGAGGAAATACCGAAGAATCAACCTTTACGGACATACTGGGAAAACTTGAAACCAGTGAAGATGCATCGGAAGATGATCGTGAAGAATCCGTCGATGAGTCGGACAGCGCCATTATTCAATTGGTCAATAAGATTATCGGTGACGCGATTGTCCGCCGGACGTCGGATATTCATATTGAGCCGAATGTGATTGACAGAAATGTGCTGGTGCGATTCAGAATTGACGGGGACTGTATCCTTTACCAAACCGTGCCTTACAGTTATCGGGCCGCGCTGATTTCGCGCATCAAAATCATGGCAAACATGGATATTACAGTCAAAAGACTTCCGCAGGATGGCAAGATCAAGTTAAAGAAATCAAATTCGGAAGACGTTGAACTGCGCGTCGTGACGATTCCCACGCAGGGGGATGTGGAAGACGTGGTCATGCGCATTCTGGCCAAAGGCGATGCGCTGCCGCTTGCCGCCATGGGAATGACCGCGAAAAATTACAATGACCTTCTGAAAATTTGTGAACTGCCCTACGGGATGATTTTGTGTGTCGGGCCGACAGGTTCAGGCAAGACCACAACCCTCCATGCGATTTTGAATCACATCAACAAGCCGGACCGGAAAATATGGACGGCCGAAGATCCTGTGGAAATCACTCAGCGGGGCCTGAGACAAGTACAGGTCCAATCCAAAATCGGTTTTGATTTTGCCACTGCCATGAGAGCCTTTCTGCGCGCTGATCCGGATGTCATCATGGTGGGTGAAATGCGGGATTTTGAAACCGCCAAGATCGGCGTTGAAGCGTCGCTGACGGGCCATCTGGTTTTAAGCACCCTGCACACCAACAGCGCGCCGGAAACCATTTCCCGGCTTCTGGATATGGGAATCGATCCGCTCAATTTTTCGGATTCTCTGCTGGCAATACTGGCACAACGGCTTGTCAGAACCCTTTGCGTCAAATGCAAAGAGGCTTACCATCCGACGGAGGAGGAATATAACAAAATCGCAGAAAGTTTTGGCGCTGAACTTTTTACGAAACAGAATATTCCTTATGCCCCCGACCTGAAACTATACCGCCCCAAAGGATGCGACGCGTGTGACAACACGGGATACAAGGGAAGAGTCGGCATCCATGAGCTGCTCATTAATTCGGAAGGCATCAGGAGACTGGCGATCGAACACAAGGGGAGCATTGAAGCCCTGCGCGATGCTGCCATGGCGGAAGGGATGTTGACGCTGTATCAGGATGGTGTGTTGAAATCATTTCAAGGCCTGACGGACATCAAGCAGGTGCACAGAGTTTGTATCACCACCCGCTAGGGATGAAACGATGCTGAAGGAATATCAAGAAACCATATTGCAGCTTCTGTGTCAACTTGAGCTGGACGTATCCAATCTTTACAAGCTCTTCGCTGAAAAATTTCCAAAACATCAGGCGTTATGGAACACCCTGTCTCTGGAGGAAATTGAGCATGCCGACCGGGTTAAAATGCTCCATGGTCTGGCAAAGGAAAATAGGGTCATGTTTGACGAAAAACTGACTCGAACTTATACGGTTAAAAAAGTTCTGGAAATCATCAAGGACGCCCACGCAAAGACGTTGGCAGGCCAACTGAATATCATCAACGCGTTGTCGCTCAGCCGTGATCTTGAGCAATCCATTATTGAAAAAGAGTTTTATAATTACTTTGCGGGGAAAGATACTGAGACCAAGATGCTGATCAACAGCATCAAGAAAGATACCCTTGATCATCAAACCATGGTGAGAAACGCCTGGGAGGAAGAAAGAAAAATCGCTTTAAATCTACACTGCAAATGTTGAGTGCCACAACATCGTGGACAGTAAGTTTTTTTCACTGCCACCCATGCTTCGTCTCCAGAATTCCACATGCACATATTTTCAAGATATTTAATCGAGAATCATAAACAGGAATTCATGCTATGACTGACAAAACTAAAACGGAACCGGAAGAGAACGCCAGGCAAAAAAACCTTCACTCAAAACAGGAAGGCAAGATAAAATCCACTCCCGGGGCCATCGGCGCTTCCATTAAATTCAGCAGGGAATATCCGCCTCCGGAAAACCTCCTGAAAAATCTGCGTTACGAATATTTGCGACGCGAATTATGGGTGCCGCTGGAAGTTCGGGGGGGAAAGATCGTCGTCATCGTTGATGATCCCAACAATATCATCAAAAGGGATATGATTGAAAACATCCTGAAAACCAAGTCGGTAGAATATCTTTCCGCCACAAAACAGGACATCTGGAAATTTATTGAATGCTTTTATGATGTCGGAGAACCGGAAGAACCGGATGACGCAAGCGATGGTGAAACGAAAAAAGAAGCCGCCGACGGGGTAACGGAAGCGGACATCAGCATTGTGAAACTGATCAATGACGCCATCAATGAAGCTTATGACAAGCGCGCATCCGACATTCATATCGAACCGGACACCACGAACAAGTTTGTTAATATCCGTTTCCGGATCGACGGAGAATGTATTCATTATAAAAATTATCCTTATGAATACCGGGCGGCTATCGTGTCCCGGATTAAAATCATGGCGGATCTTGATATAACGGAAAAGCGCCTTCCGCAGGATGGAAAAATTAAATACAAGGTTCCGGGCGCCGATGAAATAGAACTTCGGGTTGCTACATTACCGACCCACGGTTACGTGGAGGACGTCGTCCTGCGCCTTCTCACCCGGGGTAAAATCATGACACTGGAAGAACTTCAGATGTCTGAAATGGTTCATAATCGTTTCAAGGCCCAGTTGACCAAGCCTTATGGTCTTATTCTTCTGGTCGGCCCGACCGGTTCCGGAAAGACGACAACCGCCCATGCCGCGCTGCAGATTATCAACAAGCCCAACGTGAAGATCTGGACGGCGGAAGATCCCGTGGAAATTACGCAGCAGGGCATCCGGCAGTTGCAGGTCCATCACAAAATCGGACTGGATTTCGCGACGGCGATGAGATCCTTTCTGCGCGCTGATCCCGACGTCATCATGGTCGGAGAAATGCGGGATTATGAAACGGCCAAAATGGG
>CAYVFA010000047.1:14172-15901 GCA_964450075.1 uncultured Smithella sp. | reverse complement strand
AGAAGCCTTAAGCATTCGACCGGATATCCCCATCATCCTCTGCACGGGATTTTCGGATCTGGTTTCACGAGAAGAAGCCAGGGCCATGGGAATTCGTGAATACATGGCCAAGCCGATTGTGACCCGCGAACTTGCACAAACCATTAGAAATATATTTGATCAGAAAAAAACTGAATGGGGAGAGGACTTAGGACCGGATGGCCAGCGTTCTGATAATTGACGATGATCAAGGCATGTGTAAAATGCTGTCCCGCAAAATCAAATCCATGGGGCATGAAGTCGATTGCGCCTATACCCTGAAGGAAGGCGTCAGCATGATGAAAGCGTCCCCCTGCGACATTGCCTTTCTCGATGTCCACCTGCCTGACGGCAACGGCATTGAAGCTCTGCCGCTTCTCAGAAAAATATCGCCCGCCAGCGAGGTCATCATCATGACCGGGCTGGGCGACCATCGGGGCGCTGAAGCCGCCATCAAAAACGGCGCATGGGACTATATCGAAAAACCCTCCACGATCAATTTGATGGTCCTGCCCCTGGTCAGAATCCTGCAATACAAAGAAGCATCAACCGCACCGAAGACGCAGTTAACCATTAAACGCGACGGGATTATCGGTTCAAGCCAGGGAATCCGAAGCAGCCTGGATCAGGTGGGCCAAGTGGCCGCATCCGATACCAACGTCCTCATTACCGGCGAAACCGGAACGGGAAAAGAACTGTTTGCCTGGGCCATTCACCAGAATTCTCCCCGCGCCGGCAAGAATTTTGTCATTGTGGACTGCACCATCCTGACGGAAACCCTCGTGGAAGGCATGCTCTTCGGGCATGAGAAAGGCGCTTTTACCAGCGCCGACCGGATGCGCGAGGGATTGATCGAACAGGCGGACGGCGGCACGCTTTTCCTCGACGAAGTCGGGGAACTTCCCTTCTCCGTACAGAAATCATTTTTACGCGTGCTGCAGGAACATCGCTTCCGGCCGCTGGGCAGCAAGCACGAGTTATCCAGTGATTTTCGACTGGTCGCGGCAACCAACCGTAACCTCGATCAAATGGTGGCCCGTGGTGAATTTCGCGAAGACCTGCTGTTCCGCATCCGCTCATTCAATATTCAGCTGAAGCCTTTAAGAGAGCGACTGGACGACATCGAAGAACTGGTCAGCTATAAAATCGGCATTAATTTCGAACGGCACGGCACAAAAATGATGAGTCTATCTCCCGACTTTTTACAGGCGCTGGCCGCCTACGACTGGCCCGGCAATGTCAGAGAACTGTTCAGCACGGTCGAGCAGGCCATCATTATGGCGGGAAACCGTTCCGTCTTGTTCCCCAATGATTTACCCAACCACATCCGCATTAAACTCTCCCAGTCGCAACTGAGTAGAAAGGACGAGCCTGTTACGCGGCCCGAAAAAATTTCCAACCCGGAAACCGGCCGTGCCCGTCTGCAGGACGTCCGGGACGCCGCCATCTGCTCCGCGGAGAAAGAATATTTAAATGAGCTGAAGGTCCTGTCCGGAAACAATATCGATAAAGCCTGCGCCGTTTCCGGCCTTTCCCAATCGCGTCTGTATTCGCTCCTGAAAAAATACGGCATTAAATTTTCGTAGCACATCTCGTATCTCGTATCTCGTATCTCGTAGCTCGTAGCTCGTAGCTTGTATCTCGTAGCTCGTAGCTCGCTATACGGGTGGCAGGCGAACGACGAATAACGAGATACGAACGACGAGATACG
>CAYVFA010000047.1:3891-14072 GCA_964450075.1 uncultured Smithella sp. | reverse complement strand
CGCTATACGGGTGGCAGGCGAACGACGAATAACGAGATACGAACGACGAGATACGCGCTTCCTGATTCTTCTTGCCGCATAATAATTATTTCTCAAATCACAGGAAAATTCAAACCCCTCGGGGCGTAACAGCCCCCTTGCAAAGCCTGCGGGCGGCACAATAATTAACTATAACTTCAATAGCTTATCGTTAATTTTTTTCTCATATAAACAGATGGCATCTTTATTGCGGATAGCCCTTCGTGTTGTATTTGTTTAAGGGTTCCAGGGGAAAGGAGCAGGGTTGCATGAACGTATTTTTTTTCTCTGACATGGAAGGTGACACGAAGAAACGGATCCAGCGCGTGTTGGAGTACATGCTGCCGAAAAAAAACATCCAATACATCAAGTCGGTCAAAGCGCTTGAAGATCATCTGCGCCAGTCATCCCATAAAATGTCACTGGCCGTCATCCTCAATGTCAGCAAGGCAAAGCTTGTCAGCCTGCTGCCCATCAAAGAACTGCTCGAAGACACCAGTGTTATTATAATTTTAAACGACAAAGACGACGAAGCCATTGCCCTGGGACACCGTTTGCGTCCCCGGTTTATGACTTACGCGGACAGCGACTTTCTGGATGTCGCATCCGTTTTAATAAAAATGAAAGAGAAAATGATGCAAGATGAGGTGCGCAAATGACCTTCTTCCCGGGAAAAGACGATGAGTACGGCAGACTGGTGCTGGAAGGCGAAATGACGCTTCAGCAGGTCAGACCATTGCATGAAGAGCTGAGAAGTTCCATGGAAAACGTGCGGAAACTGGACGTGGATATTTCAGGCGTCGAGGAAGCAGACCTCTCCTTTCTGCAGTTATTATGCTCGGCGCATCGGACAGCGGTGAAAACGGGCAAAACCTTGAATTTGATCGATGACATTCCGGAAGTTGTGCGGCAGGCCATGGAACTGAACGGCTATTCAGGTCAAAACAACTGCAGCCTCGATATCGGCCGGACATGCCTGTGGGCTAAAGAAAACCTTCTAGAGGTGAAAAGTAAATGAGCAAAGTCATTATGACGGTGGACGATTCCGCATCCGTAAGACAGATGGTTTCCTTTACGCTGAAGCAGGCGGGTTTTGACGTTCTGGAAGCCTGCGACGGCCAGGATGCTTTAAGCAGAATGAATGGCGCTACCGTGCACATGGTGATCACCGATTTGAATATGCCCCGGCTCGACGGCATCGGTTTGATCAAAGGCGTCCGTTCTCAACCGGCTTATAAATTTATCCCCATTGTCATGCTGACCACCGAATCTCAGATCGAAAAAAAGCAGGAAGGCAAAGAAGCCGGCGCAACCGGATGGATTGTCAAACCCTTTAAGCCGGATCAGTTACTGGCGGTGGTCAGAAAGGTACTGGGATGATCGACCCGCAGACCGATGTCTTTAAAGAGGAAGCGTTTGAGTTATTGAACGAACTGGAAAGTTCACTTCTGGCGCTGGAAAAGACGCCCCATGACGCCGACCTGATTGCCGGGATCTTCCGCGCCATGCATACGATTAAGGGATCAGGCGCCATGTTCGGGTTTGACGAGGTGGCCTCTTTTACCCACCATATCGAAACCGTCTATGACCTGCTCCGGAATAACAAAATCGTCGCGGATAAAGCCTTGATTGAACTGACCCTTGCGGCCTGCGACCAGATCCGGCAGATGATCGAGGGCAAAGAAGAAATCAGCCGGGAAAAAATAGAGGACCATGCCGCTGCCTTCAGGAAGTTTATCCCCGGACCAGAAGAAGCACCTCGCCGGGAAAAGGCATCCCAACAGGAAAGCGAAGCGCCCAAGGGCCGTCCCGCCGCTTACCGGATTCACTTCGCGCCGGATGTCAATATTTTCAGCCGCGGAACCAAACCGTCCCTGCTCCTTTCAGAACTGCGCGAGCTGGGACGGTGCACGATCATGGCCCGGACAGACCATATCCCCGAACTCGACGAAATCGATCCGGAAGGCTGTTACACATACTGGGACATCCTTTTAACCACCAGGCGTGGAATAAACGCCATTCGCGACGTTTTCATCTTTGTGGAAGATGAAAGCTTACTGACAATCGATGTCATTGACGTTGGGCCGGATGATGAAATCCCCGACTATAAAAAGCTGGGGGAAATCCTGGTCGAGAGAGGATACGCGGACAGGGACGCCATTGATACGGTATTAAAAAGCCACAAAAAAATCGGCGAGATGCTGGTGGAATCAGGCATTGTCGCCCCGGACAAGATTCAGGCGGCTCTGGCGGAGCAGCAGAGCATCCGGGAAGTCAAAGAAAAACGTCAGGCAGGCGATACGACGGCCACGATCCGGGTGCCGGCCGAAAGACTGGATAATCTCGTCAACCTGGTTGGAGAAATGGTCACCGTACAGTCCCGTTTATCCCAGATGTCAGCAAGCCTGAATCACACAGACCTTATTCTGGTGGCGGAGGAAGTGGAGCGACTGGTAACAGAGCTGCGTGACAACACCATGAGCATCCGCATGCTGCCTATCGGCAACACCTTCAGCAAATTTAAAAGACTGGTTCATGATCTGTCGGCGGAGCTCGGCAAAGAAATCAGCCTGGTCACTGAAGGAGGCGATACGGAACTGGACAAAACGGTGATTGAAAAGCTTAACGACCCGCTGATCCATCTCATACGCAACAGCATTGATCACGGCATTGAATTGCCTGCGGTGCGGGAAGCACAGGGGAAACCGAAAGCGGGCGCCATAAGGCTTTCAGCCGAGCATTCCGGCGCCAATGTTCTGATCCATATCGAAGACGACGGCGCGGGCATAAATCCGGACAGGGTCCGGGCCAAAGCCCTGGAAAATAATCTCATCTCCCCGGACGCCAATCTCACGGAAAAAGAAATTTTCGCGTTGATTTTTTCTCCGGGTTTTTCTCTGGCCAAAACCGTTACGAGTGTTTCCGGCCGAGGCGTGGGGATGGATGTGGTCAAAAAAAGCATCGACGCCCTGAACGGAACCATCGATATTTCCAGCCGGCCTCAGGAAGGCACCAGGATCACCCTCAAGCTGCCCCTGACGCTGGCGATCATTGACGGCCTGCTGGTCAGAATTGCCTCCTCATTTTTTATCATTCCGTTGTCCGCCATCGAAGAATGCGTGGAGTTGACGGATACGGATATTGTCCGGGCAAATGGCAAAAACATGGTTCATATCCGGGGCGAGATGGTTCCCTATATCCCGCTTCGGGAACGTTTCGGACTGGATGGAAAACGTCAACCCATCGAACAAATCATCATCAACCGCATTGGAGACGAACGGATCGGACTGGTCGTGGATCAGGTCATTGGAGAACATCAGACCGTCATCAAGAGCCTGGGGAAATTCTACAAACAGACCCGGGAATTATCCGGCGCCACCATCCTGGGCGATGGGACGGTTGCGCTGATCATCGATGTTTCACAATTAATACAAAGGGCTGTTGGAGAAGCCCAATAAAATAAAGGAGCCTTATGATATGTTATCAAGACTGAAACTATCAACAAAGCTGTTCTTGCAGGTGGCCATCATCCTGATCTGTTGCTCGCTGGTGCTGGTCTGGACTTTTTTACAATTCAGACAACGCGTTTTTGAAGAAAAGATGGTCGCGACAAAGCACGTCGTTCACGTGGCCTACAGTCTTGTCGCGCAATATGAGGAAAGCGTGAAAAAAGGTGAGATGAAACTGCCTGACGCTCAAAAACAGGCTCTCAAAGAGCTCCAGAATTTACGCTACGCCCAGAACGAATATTTCTGGGTCAATGATCTGACCCCCCGGATGATCATGCATCCTTTCAACACGGCCCTGAACGGAACCGATCTGTCGGATAACAAAGACCCCAGCGGGAAAAGATTCTTTGTGGAAATGGTCAATGTAGCCAAGGAAAAAGGGGAAGGCATGGTTACGTACCAGTGGCCCAAGGCGGGGGAAACAAAACCCTCGGATAAAATTTCCTATGTCGCCCTCTACAAACCCTGGGGCTGGGTTATTGGCTCGGGAATCTATGTCGATGACGTTCAAAAGGAACTCGCTCAGGTGTCTTACATCATTATGGGCGCCATTATTCTGGTGATCCTGGGCAGTTTGCTTCTCGCTTTTTTAGTGACGCGAAGCATTACCGTACCGGTTCATAAAATGGTTGCCGTATCCGAAAAGCTCGCGACAGGCGATATTGACGTTCAAGTGGACGTCGATTCCAAAGATGAAATCGGCATGCTGGCTCAGGCCTTCCGCCTGATGATTGACAATATCAGGCAATCGGTAAAATCAGCCGCCCTGGTCGCGGAAGGCGATTTAACGGTGGAGATCAAACCGAAGTCGGAAAAAGACATGCTGGCGGTCAGCATGCTCAATATGGTGCACAGACTCCGGAACATTTTTCATGACGTAAAATCGGCGGCGGATAATGTAGCGTCTGGTTCAGAGCAGCTCCGTTCGTCCTCTGAGCAAATGTCGCAGGGGGCGACTGAACAGGCGGCGTCCGCGGAAGAAGTTTCCTCATCCATGGAACAGATGATTTCCAATATCAAGCAAAATGCCGACAACGCCCAGCAGACGGAAAAAATTGCCACCAAATCAGCGCAAGACGCCCGGGAAGGCGGCAAAGCCGTAGGCGATACCGTCAAAGCCATGAAGGAAATCGCCGGTAAAATTTCCATCATTGAAGAAATCGCCCGTCAGACCAATCTGCTGGCGCTCAACGCCGCCATTGAAGCGGCACGCGCAGGCGAGCACGGCAAGGGATTTGCCGTGGTGGCGTCTGAAGTCCGCAAGCTTGCGGAACGCAGCCAGACGGCCGCCGGAGAAATCAACAAACTGTCGGCCAGCAGTGTCCAGGTCGCCGAACAGGCAGGCCAGATGCTCGACCGGATGGTGCCGGATATTCAAAAGACCGCCGACCTGGTTCAGGAAATCAGTGCGTCCAGCAAAGAACAGGATACCGGCGCCGAACAGATCAATAAAGCCATCCAGCAACTGGATCAAGTCATTCAACAAAACGCTTCCGCTTCCGAAGAATTGTCCTCAACCGCGGAAGAATTGTCCAGTCAGGCCCAGCAGATGCAGGAAGCTGTTTCTTTCTTTAAAATTGAGGAAGGGGATGCCGGCGCCTTTCACAAAGCCACGCCCGCGGTGATCTTAAAGCCTCGTGCGAATCAAGCGCAGCCCAAAGGCCCTTCCGGTCATTCCAGACTGCTCGCGGCGCCGGGCAAACATGCCCTGCCCCAGTCAACCAAGCTGTCGGAAAACGCAGGCATTCGTTTGAATATGGCTGAGAGTACGGATCGTCAGGATGCCGAATTCGACCGGTATTGACGGACAGGGAATCAAAGTGAACGACTGCTGTCTTTGATGAATCCCATCGCTCAGCAAAACACCAAAAAAGCAGTCGGAAGGGAGAAGAAAAGATGACAACATCCAAAATAACCGAAATTCGGCAGTATTTAACCTTTAAGCTGAATGAAGAGATCTTTGCGCTGGATGTGGGATCGGTCCGGGAAATACTGGATTACACCAACATCACCAAAGTACCGCAAACGCCGGACTCTATGAAGGGCGTGATCAACCTGCGGGGCGCCGTTGTGCCGGTGGTCGATATGCGGCTTAAATTCAATATGCCGGGGCAGGAACGGACGGTTGACAGTTGTATCATCGTCGTGGAAATAACCATTGATAACGAACAAACGGTACTGGGCGCTCTCGTCGATTCCGTTCAGGAAGTCTTTGAGATGGAACCGGGCCAGATCGAACCCGCGCCGCGGATCGGGACCAAGCTGAACACCGACTTCATTCTGGGCATGGGAAAACGGGACGATGCCTTTGTTATCATTCTGGATATTGATAAAGTCTTTTCCCTGGAAGAGATGAATATCGTAAGCGCAATGAAAGGTGAAACCGTCTGATCGTATCAGGTGACGACACCATCCGCTCCCCCGCTTCCCGCTGAAAGACAGGCGCTTCCCTCCTTTTTCTTTCAGCGGGAGGAAACCTTCAGGCAAAAGGTAAGTCGCGGGGGAAAGCAAGCCAGGGAAACCAATATTGCAAGAAACCGGACAAGACATAACGGTCAGGGAAATGACCGACTCAGAATTCTTCCGCATCGGTGATTTTATTCAGAAGCAATGCGGCATCAAAATGCCCCTGTCCAAGAAAATCATGGTTCAGGGACGCCTGCACAAGCGCCTGCGCATGCTTCGTTTTCCATCTTTTGGCGACTATGCCGATTATGTATTCAGCCCCGCAGGAACCGAAGAAGAACTTTATCACATGATCGACGCCATCACGACCAACAAGACCGATTTCTTCCGAGAATCGAAGCATTTTGATTTTCTTGCCGCTCAGGTGCTGCCCCGCGCCCGCGCCGACAAAACGCGTTTTCCGCCCCGTCCCATGCAATTCTGGTCGGCCGGATGCTCCACGGGCGAAGAGCCTTATACGCTGGCCATGGTTCTTTCGGAACAGGCAAGGAGCGATCCGTCATTTCATTTCTCCATCCTGGCCACGGATATTTCCACAAAAGTTCTGGAGCAGGCAGCCACGGCCATTTATCCGCACGATAAAATTGAACCGGTGCCCATGGCGCTGCGCAAACAATATCTGCTCAAAAGCAGGAACGGCCATGACGTGCGCATGGCTCCCGAACTGCGTGCCTGTGTTAAATTTGCACGCCTGAATTTCATGGATACCCGCTATGCCATACCAGACGCGCTCGATGTCGTCTTCTGCCGCAACGTCATCATTTATTTTGACCGCCAAACCCAGGAGGCCATCCTGGGACGGATTTGCCGACACCTGGCGCCGGGCGGTTATCTGTTTATGGGCCACTCTGAAACGTTAAACGGGATGAACCTGCCTTTGCAGTTTGTGACCTCGTCCATTTACAGGAAAAGCCATGACGACGCCTAAAATCACCCTTGCCGATCTCTATCTGAAACCCGGCGAAATGTCGATTCTGGAAATGCCGACACTTGTGACCACTGTGCTGGGTTCTTGCGTGGCGGTGACGCTCTATAACCGGCGTCTGGAGATTGCCGCCATCAGCCATGCGCTGCTGCCGCACTGCAAACACCGTGTTTACAAAAATAATGTTCATGACCTTTTGCATGGCGCGTGTGAGCGGTGCTCCGATGCGTTCAAATATGTTGACTGCGCCGTTTCCATGATGATCGAAGCTTTTTCCCGCTTCGGCATCGCCACAGCTGAAACGCAGGTGCAACTGTACGGCGGTGCGAAGATGATGACCGCGCAAAAACAGCCGGGGGGCAGGGAACCGGTCGGCCTGCAAAATTCCAATGTGGCGCAAAAAGTTATTGCCGATCACGGCCTGACGTTGTACGCTTATGACATCGGCGGAGCGGCGGGCCGGAAAATCAGTTTCAACACCAAAACAGGGCATATCACGCTGCACAAATCGGTCAGGAACGCCCCGGGAATTTAGCCGGCGGCGATGAGATGACCCAAGGACAGGTCGCATGGTTCAAAACAGGAAAATCCGCGTACTGGTTGTTGACGATTCCGCCGTGGTCCGGCAGGCCATCACGGAAATACTCAATTCCGATCCGGATATTGAAGTGATCGCAACCGCCGCGGATCCGATCATCGCCGCGCAAAGGATTGAGCAGCAAATTCCCGACGTCATCACCCTGGACGTCGAAATGCCGCGGATGGACGGCATCACTTTTTTGCAGAAAATCATGAACCAGCATCCGATTCCGGTCGTCATCTGCTCATCGCTGGCGGAAGAAAATTCCGCGACAACCCTCAGGGCGCTCGAATACGGCGCGGTGGATATCATCCCGAAACCGAGGCTCGGCACGCGGCAATTTCTGGAAGAGTCGAAAATTCGTATCTGCGACGCCGTCCGGGCGGCGGCCCGGGCCAGACTGCGGCGCCCAGCCGCGCGTCTGTTCATCGAGCCGAAACTGACGGCGGACGCCATGATGCCCAAACCGAAAAACAACGCGATGGTGGAAACCACGGAAAAAGTCATTGTGGTCGGCGCGTCCACCGGCGGCACCGAGGCCATCCGCGTTTTTCTGGAAAAACTGCCGCCGGATTCGCCGGGCATCGTCATCGTCCAGCACATGCCGGAGAACTTCACCAAATCGTTTGCCGCAAGGCTCGATTCGTTATCCCGCGTCTCCGTGAAGGAAGCGGCCGACAACGACACGGTGATGACGGGACGGGCGCTGATTGCTCCCGGCAACTATCACCTGCTGCTCAAGCGCAGCGGCGCGCGCTACTATGTGGAGGTCAAAGCGGGACCGCTGGTCTCCCGACATCGACCGTCTGTGGATGTCCTGTTTCGCTCCGCCGCTCGATATGCCGGACCGAACGCCGTCGGGGTCATCCTGACCGGCATGGGCGACGACGGCGCCAAAGGCCTGCTGGAAATGAAAGAGGCGGGCGCCCACACCATCGCCCAGGATGAAGCCACCTGCGTGGTTTATGGCATGCCGCAGGAAGCCGTGAAGCTAGGCGCGGTGGATAAGATATGGCCGCTTACGGCCATAGCCGAGAAGGTGCTCCGGCAATGCAAGGAGGGGTGAATGTTATGAAACGTATTCTGGTCATTGACGACGACGACACCCTCCGGGCCATGCTCAGAAGGCTTTTTAGTGCCGCCGGATATGAAGTGGCTGTCGCCGGAGACGGCGTGGAAGGGGTTCGGATTCAGCAGGCCCAACCTTTCGACCTCATCATGACGGACCTGGTGATGCCGGAAAAAGAAGGGCTTGAAGTCATCATGGAAATTCGTAAAAATTATCCGGCCACGAAAATCATTGCCATGTCCGGCGGCGGACGGATCCATCCGGATCAGTATCTCGAACTGGCCCGAAGTCTGGGTGCAAAACGAGTTTTTTCCAAACCGTTTAAGGCCGGCGAAGTCCTGGCGGCCGTAAGAGAGTTGCTCACCGAAGAAGATTGATTCATATAAACGAGGATAAAATGGGAAACCCCCTGCAAATTCTGATCATCGAAGATACGGCCAATGATACGCAGCCGTTATTGAATATCCTTTCGGAAGGCGGCTACCAATCCGACTGTTTAAAGGTAGAAACCCCCGCAGCCCTGCGTGACATCCTCTGGAATAAACCCTGGGACATCATGCTCATCCATGACCGGCCCGTCGCAGACGCCTTGGCCGCGCTTGCCCTTTTGCGAGAAGTTGATCTGGACATTCCCGTGATTATCATTGCCGGCGCCGCAAGCGAACAAACGGTTGCACAATGCATGCGGATGGGCGCCCGCGATTATCTCCGCAAGGAAAATCGGTCGGAGCTGCCTTCGGTCATAGCCAGAGAACTGGCTGACGCGAAAATCAGGCATTTGACCACCCAGGTGGAACAGGAATGGCGTAAAAACTGGGAAAAATACCGCCTCATTTCTGAAACCACCCTGGACTTTATTTTGATTACGGATCTTGAATTCGAGATGAAATATATCAATAAAGCCGTCAGAACCATCACGGGGGACATTGACCCGATCGGTCTCAACCTCACTGATTTCACGCCGCCCCAGCTTCGTCCCCTGCAGCAGGAGATGATGGAGAAAAGACGACAGGGATTCAGCGGGGTTTTGTCTTTTGAATGGCAAATCGTGGACGCCGCAGGCAAGCTGATCATCATGGATGTGCAGTCGCAGCTGCTCACGGAAAACGGATTGCCGGCCGGCGTCTTATTTGTTGGCCGCGACATGACGGAACTCAAGCAGGCCGAGGAGGCGCTTAAAAAAGAGAAAGAGAATCTGGATGCCATTTTCGATTCTTCGCCCATCGGCATGCTGGTGCTCGATGACGAAATGAACATTGTCCGGATCAATACGGCGATTGCTTCGCTGGTTGACGGACTGCCGCTGGAAATGCTGCAACACCGCCCCGGTCAGGCGATGGGCTGCATGCACAGCCAGGACGATCCACGCGGCTGCGGCTACTCGCCTTCCTGTCCGCTTTGTCCGCTGCGTTGCGGTGTGGCGTCAATCATCGGCACGGGGGCTTCCCTGCACGGCGTCGAGCTCGCCATGGATTTATCCCGCCATGGAAAAATCCATAAAATCTGGCTGAGGGTAGGCGCCGAGCCGATCAATCTGAACGGAAGGCGACATGTGCTGGTGGCTCTGGACGATATCACCCGGCAAAAGAAAGCGGAAGACGAGATCCGGCAGTC
>CAYVFA010000047.1:1644-3791 GCA_964450075.1 uncultured Smithella sp. | reverse complement strand
GAAGAAATGAAAAAAGCGAAAGCGGCCGCGGAATCCGCCAACGCCGCCAAAAGTGAATTTCTCGCCAACATGAGCCATGAAATCCGCACCCCCATGAATGGCGTAATCGGCATGAGCGAACTGCTCCTGGACACCCAACTGACGGACGAACAGCGTCAGTTTGCCGAAATCATCCGCAAGAGCAGCGCGTCCCTGCTCGCGCTGCTCAACGACATTCTGGACCTGTCCAAAGTCGAGGCCAACAAACTCGATCTGGAAAAACTGGATTTCAACCTGCGGATCACCCTCGAGGACATTGCCGAAATGGTCGCGATGACCGCGCAGGACAAGGGCCTGGAAATCTCGTCATTTATGGAACCGGATGTGCCGGTTCTGCTGAGAGGCGATCCCGGACGTCTGCGTCAGGCCTTGATTAACCTGACCGGCAATGCTGTAAAATTCACGCCAAAAGGACAAGTGACGATCACGGTGTCCCGGATGGCGGAAGACACCCGGTTCGTTACGCTTCGCTTTACCGTCCAAGATACCGGAATCGGCATACCGCCGGACCGGATGGAAGCCATTTTTTCTCCTTTTGTGCAAGTGGACAGTTCCACCACACGCCGATACGGTGGATCGGGCCTTGGCCTGACGATTACCCGGCAGCTGGCCGAATTGATGGGCGGCAGCATCGGTTGCGAAAGCCAGGAGGGAATCGGATCCAGCTTCTGGTTTACCGCCGTCTTCGAAAAACAGATCGCAGACGGGCTGACGGCGACGGATAGATTGGCAGATATCAGCGGTGTAAAAGCTCCGGTGGTGAGTAAAGAAAAAGACGGCACCCCGGCTTCTCCCGAGCGCATCATGACCCGGGACACCATCGCCGAGTCGTGCAAAACCGAGAGAAAAATTCTGGTGGCAGAGGACAACTCGATCAGTCAGACCGTTATTCTGGCGCTGCTTGAAAAACTTGGTTATCATGCGGATCTGGTCGAAAACGGACGCCAAGCTATTGAGGCCCTCAAGCATATTCCCTACGATCTAGTCCTGATGGACTGCCAGATGCCCGAAATGGGCGGATACGAAGCCGCTCGCCTCATCCGCGGTAAGGACGCCGGCGTGTTGAATCCGGAGGTTCCCATCATTGCCGTCACGGCCCATGCGCTGACGGACGACCGGAGCAAATACCAGGACGCGGGAATGAATGATTATCTGGCCAAGCCCCTGCATCTGAATGCGCTGTCCGAAATGCTCGCCCGGTGGCTGACGAATACCGAAAACACGCAAGCAAGATCGCTTCAGCTGCTGGACATTAAATCGCCGGCACCCGCCACCGGTGTTTTTGACGAACAGGGAATGAGGGAAAGACTCATGGACGACGCTGAGCTGGCAGGCGCCGTTATTGAGGGATTTCTCATGGATATGCCCAAGCAGATCAGCATCCTGAAAACCTGCCTTGCGCAGGGCGATATCACCGGGACCAGGCGGCAGGCCCATTCCATCAAGGGCGCGGCAGCTAATGCGGGAGCAGCCTTCATGCAGCGGTCGGCGGTCAAAATAGAAGAGGCCCTTGAGTATAAAAATTTAAAAGAAGCCGCCTTATTGTTTCCGGGGCTGGGAGAGCAACTGGAACTGTATAAGGCCTCGCTTGAAAAATCACAGTGGTTAAAATCAAGCTGGAAAGGAAAGGAGACCGTCTCATGAAAATACTGATTGTTGAGGATGATTTTACCAGTCGCTTGTTGCTTCAGAAAATTCTTTCGGCCTACGGGGAATGTCACATTGCCGTTAACGGGAAGGAGGCCATGGACGCTTTCGGCCGCGCCCTTTCGGAAGGCCATCCCTATCATCTGATTTGTCTGGATATCATGATGCCGGAAATGGACGGCATGGAGGTGCTGAAGACCATCCGCTCCATGGAGGAGGAAAACGGCGTCAATTCCAGCGCAGGCGTTAAAATCATTATGACGACAGCCCTCGGTGACCCGAAAAATGTCGTCGGCGCTTTTAAATCCCTGTGTGACGCTTATCTCGTCAAGCCGGTGAACAAGTCAAAACTGCTGGACTATTTGAGATCGTTTGGATTGATTACTTGAAAGAGAAAACGTATCTCGTGAACCGTCGTTCGTATCTCGTAAAAAAGAATAATACAACACAAGAGTCACGAG
>CAYVFA010000047.1:0-1544 GCA_964450075.1 uncultured Smithella sp. | reverse complement strand
ACGAGATACGAGTAACGAGTAACGAGAGCAAGGAGCAACGATGCTGAAACCTCTGCGGGTGCTGATGGTTGAAGATGTGGAAGATGATGCCTGGCTGATCATACGCGCGCTGAAAAAGGGCGGCTATAATCCTGACTTTCTGCGTGTCCATACGACTGCCGCCATGGAAAAGGCCCTGACGGAGCAACCGTGGGATATCGTTTTATCCGACTACCGATTGCCCGAATTCAGCGGACTTGAGGCCGTTGCCCTTTTAAAGAACACAGAGCTTGATATTCCCTTGATTATCATCTCCGGAGCCATCGGTGAAGAAAAGGCTCTGGAATGCATGCGAATGGGAGCTCGTGACTACATCCGGAAGGAAAACCTCTCTTTGCTGATCCCGGCGATAGAGCGGGAACTGGCTGAAGCCCAGGTCAGAAAATCACTCAAAAAGGTCGAGAACGAATGGCGTAAGAGCTGGGAAAACTACCGCATGATTACCGAAACAACCCATGACTACATTATGATTTTAGACCTGAATAATTATATCCTTTTTGCCAACAAAACCGCGCGGGACCTGGCCGCCGGCGCCGAACTCATCGGGATGAATCTCACCGACCTCATTGTGCCTTCCCGGCGCGCCGAGCATCATGAAAGGATGAAAAAGCGACGGGAAGGATGGGATGAGATTTCGTCCTTTGAATGGGAATTTATTGACCTGACCGGCAAAACGCTGATTATGGACGTACAGTCCCAGCTGATCAAGGAAGATCATCAACCGGCAGGCGTTCTGTTTATTGCCCGCGACATCACGGAGCAAAAGCGCACCCATGAACTGATTCGGCAATCGGAGGAAAGGTATCGATCCATCATTGAACAAATGGAAGAGGGATATTTTGAGACGGATCTGTCCGGTCATTTCATTTTTTTCAATGATGCGGAGTGCCGAAACCTTGGATATTCACGGGAAGAATTAATGGGGATGAACAGCCGGCAATTCACGGACAAAAAAAATGCCCGGGCGGTTCATGAAGCATTTTATGAAATCTACAAAACGGGTATTGTGCTTAGGGATTATGCCCTGGAAATTATCAAAAAGGATGGAACAAAAGCTTATAATGAAATATCGGCATCTCTGATCACAGACACTCGGGGCAAACCGGTCGGCTTCCGCGGAACGGCCCGCGACGTTACCGAACGCAAGCGGGTGGAAGACACCATAAAACAATTAATGGAGCGCTTTGATCTGGCCACGCATGCCGCCAATCTGGGGGTTTGGGACAGGGACCTGCTGAACCTTCACATGGTTTGGAATGATCGGATGTATGAACTCTATGGCGTCAGCAAGGACGAGTTTGCCGATACGCAGGATGCCTGGATTCGAAGGCTTCATCCGGATGATGTCATCCCGACGCTTCTGGAAATTGACAAGGCATTAAAGGGTGAAAAAGATTACCAGACGGAGTTTCGGGTGATCCATCCTGACGGCGCCGTCAAACATATCCGGACCTACGGCAAAGTCACCCGGGATGCATCGGGCAAGCCCCTGCGCATGACCGGCA
>CAYVFA010000046.1:0-15938 GCA_964450075.1 uncultured Smithella sp. | reverse complement strand
GCGCTTTTATCCATCCTGACGACAGCAAAATGCTGAAATATTATTACGCCAAGAGGCTCCGGGGGGAACCGACGCCCGGAAAACACGAGATACGGGTCATCAAACCGGATCAAACGATGATCTATCTCCAGGTCACATCCGTCGATATTACCTATCACGGACAACCGGCCCTGCTCAATTTCATGCAGGATATTACAAAAAGGAAACTGGACGAAGAGGCGCTGAAAGAAAGCGAAAAACGCTACCGGATGATTGTCGAGAACATGCATGACAGCATCTCGATCATGGATTTAAATTTTCAATACACCTATCAAAGCCCTTCGGAATTCAGAAACACAGGATTTACGCCGGAAGAAATTCTGCATACCCCACTCAAGGATCAGATGACACAGGCATCCTACGATTTGGCTGAAAAAACTCTGGCCCGGGAACTTGAGTTGGAATTCAGCGGTCAACCGGTTGATCCCAACCGCTCGGCAACCATGGAATTGGAAGTTTATCACAAAAATGGCGGCACCATCTGGGAAGAAATCAGTACGACCTTCCAGCGGGATGAAAACGGAAAACCGATTGGTGTGATCGCGAGCAGCCGGGACATCACCACGCGCAAAAAAGCGGAGATAGCGCTTGCGGAAAACGAAAGACGCTACCGTCTCATGGCCGAAAACGTCAACGATGTCATCTGGACCCTCAATATGGACATCGAATTTACCTATGTCAGTGAGTCCAGCACCCAGGTGACCGGTTATACGCCGGAAGATGCAAAACGAACGCCCCTCAATCAACTGCTTACGCCGGAATCATATGTTTACGCCGTCCAGATACTGGCGGATGAACTGGCGCTGGAAAGAAGCGGCAAGCCATTTGACCTCAACCGGGCGATCACGCTGGAGGTTGAGGCCATCCATAAAGACGGAAGCCTGCTCTGGCTGGAAATCACCGGTACCTTCAACCGGGACGACCAGGGTGAAATCACTGAAATATTGATCATGGGCCGTGACTTTACCCAGCGCAAAAAAGCCGAACAGGCGCTGGCTGAAAGCGAAAAGCTTTATCGGATGATTGTCCAGAATATGCAAGACGTCATCTGGATCATGGACTTCAATCTTCAATACAAATATCGCAGCCCCTCGAGCATGCGCATCACCGGCTATACGGTCGATGAAATGATGGCCATTCCAATCCAAAAGGCGTTTACGCCTGCATCCTACGCTCTCGCCCAAAAAATACTTCTGGAAGAACTGGCCAATGAGCAAAGTGGCGTGGCAATCGATCCTCATCGGGCCAGAACCATCGAGCTGGAAGTTTACCGGAAAGACGGCTCGACGACCTGGATAGAGGTCACGGCCACTTTTAACCGGAATGAAAAAGGTGAGCCCGTTGAAATTCTGCTTGCCGCCCGGGACATTATGGCGCGCAAAAAAATGGAAGAAGCGCTGCGCGAAAGTGAAAAGCGGTATCGCATGATTGTCGAGAATATCCATGACAGCATTTCGCTTCTTGGTTTAAATCTTGAATACCTCTACATCAGTCCGTCGGAAATCAGGGTCACCGGGTTTACGCCGGAAGAAACCATGAAGTTGCCGGTGAAGGACCGGATGGCGCCTGCATCCTATGCCATGCTGGAAAAAGTCCTGACTGAAGAATTGGAACTGGAAGCAAGCGGCCAGCCAATCGATCCCAATCGCACCCGGACGCTGGAGCTGGAAGTCATTCAAAAAAAAGGCGGCACAATCCTGATGGAATTAACCGCCACTTTCAACCGGGATGAAAACGGAAAGCCGGTGGGGTTGATGACGACCAGCCGCAACATCACGGAGAAAAGGAAAGCCCAGGAAGAGCTGAAAAAGAGCGAACAGCGCTACCGGATGATTATCGAAAACATGCATGAGATTGTCCTGACCACCGATCTTGATTTGCAGTATATCTATGTCAGCCCCTCCAGTCCACGAGTCACGGGCTACACGGCCGACGAGCTCAAAAAAATACCCATTGCTGAGTTGTTGTCACCGGACGCCTATGCTCGGGCGCAAAACGTGCTGATGGAAGAAATAAACCGTGAGCAAAGCGGGGAATCCTTTGATCCTTACCGATCCAGAACACTGGAACTGGAATTATACCCGAAAGATGGCGGCATCATGTGGCTGGAGGTCACCGCCACGTTCATGCGCGATGAAAACGGCAAACCCAGCGGGGTCATTATGGCGGGCCGGGACATCACAGCGGGGAAAAAAGCTGAAGAGGAAAAAGACAAACTGGAAGCGCAACTGTTGCAGGCCCAGAAAATGGAAATTGTCGGACGACTGGCCGGAGGCGTAGCGCATGATTTCAACAACATGCTCGGCGTCATCCTGGGTTATGTGGACCTGGCCAAATTGCGTCTGGCCAAACAGCATCCGGTTTTAAATGATCTTGTGGAAATCGAAAAAGCCGCCATCCGCTCCCGCGATATTACCGCTCAGCTTTTAGCTTTTTCCCGCAAGCAGATTATCGAACCTAAAATCATCGATTTGAATGATCTGATTGTTCACACGCAAAAGGCCTTGATCCGACTGATCGGCGAAGATATCGAGTTGAAATTCCAGCCGGGCGATCATCTCTGGGCCATCAAGTTCGATCCGTCACAGGTGGAGCAGATTCTCATCAATCTGGCGGTCAATGCCCGCGACGCGATGCATAGCGGAGGCAAACTGACCATTGAAACCGCCAATCTGACGATTGATGATCTTGATTGCAAAAATCACATAGGCTTTATGCCCGGCCAATACGTCCGTCTGTCTTTCAGCGACAACGGCATGGGTATGGATAAAGAAACTGTTCAATATATTTTTGAACCTTTCTACACAACAAAAGAGGTGGGCAAAGGCACGGGGCTGGGACTCTCGACTGTTTACGGCATCGTCAAACAAAATAACGGTTTTATCAATGTCTATAGCGAACCGGGACGTGGAACGACCTTCAGTCTTTATCTGCCGCGTAGCGCCGAGGTAAATCAAGTTCAGGATGCATCCGAAGAAGAACCCGAAATCGCGGGTCAGGGAAGTATTTTATTGGTGGAAGATGACATCATGGTTCTCCAGATCACCAAAGGAATGCTGGAATCCATCGGATACGGGGTAACAGCTGTTTCAACCCCTGTGGAGGCGGTATCGCTTTTTAAAAGCGTCGGCAAAACCTTTGATCTGGTCATCACCGACGTGATCATGCCCGGTCTCAGCGGAAAAGACTTGAGAGAGAAACTGCTGGCCATACGACCGGATATCAAGGTGCTCTTCATGTCCGGATATACAGCTGACGTTATTGCCCGCCACGGTGTATTGGAAGAAGGGGTGCATTTTTTGCAGAAACCCTTCACCATCAAGTCCCTTTCCGGCAAAGTAAGAGAAGTTCTGCACCGGACGCATTAATGCCTCAGTTTTTTCATCAATTGATCATGGCCTTTTCATAACGTTCATCCGCCTCTGCACACCAAAAACAGGATTGACTAACGACGAGGGGGCGAGTAGAATCAGCCAAATTATTCACGGCTGCAAGGCAGCCTGCAAAAGGAGGGTCTCATGGATTTACTTATTGAATTTGTCATCAAGCTGGTTACCTATTCCATCGCGGCAACGATTATTGGCGGTATTCTCAGATATTTTCTTGGAAAAACACTCACGGTCAAGTTGTTTATGTGGCTTGCGCCCGGAATCGTGATGGTAATTCTGGCGGGTTACATCGGCGGTCGAATGGCCGGAAGCGATGCGATATGGACGAAGTTTATCGTCCTGATCGGGATGCTGATTATGATCGCCAATTTCATTATTGTCGGAAAAAAGCTGGTTGCGCAAATCCTGCAGATCGCCGCTGAGCTGAATGAATCGACCAATGAAATGAATGCCGCGGCAAGCCTTGTATCCGATGCCACCGGAAACCTGGCGGAAGGGACGTCTTCTCAGGCGGCGGCCATCGAGCAGTCCTCATCGTCTCTGGAAGAAATGTCCGCCATGACAACCGGCAATGCGGAAAATGCCACTCAGGCAAAAATCCTCATGGCGGAAACCCGCGCTATCGTCACCAAAGTAAATGAACACATGGGCAATATGGCCGAAGCCATCCAGAAAGTGACCACAACCAGCGAGGAAACCGGTAAAATCATCAAGACCATCGACGAAATCGCATTTCAGACCAACCTTCTGGCTTTAAATGCGGCTGTGGAAGCCGCCCGCGCGGGCGAAGCAGGCGCTGGATTTGCAGTGGTCGCTGATGAAGTCAGAAACCTGGCCCAGCGTTCTGCGGAGGCAGCCAAAAACACGCAGACCCTTATTGAAAACACCATTACGGTCGTCAAAGAAAGCCGTGATCTGACCGAGTTGACACAAAAAGCCTTTGCGGAAAACGTAGTCATTGCCGGCAAGGTTGAGGAACTGGTCAAAGAAATCGCCGCCGCTTCGGTAGAGCAGGCCCAGGGAATCAGTCAAATCAACAAGGCGGTCGCTTCGCTTGACCGGGTTACCCAGGAGAATGCCTCTACGGCTGAAGAATCCGCCAGTGCCGCAGAGGAGATGAACGCCCAGTCGGAACAAATCAAGGGAATTGTTAAACGGCTGGTGGTGATTGTCGAGGGACAGGCTGAAGGGATAAAGACAAACTCATCACCTTCTCAGCCCCGCATGCAGCAGAACCTCAAAGCCGCCGCGGCTCAGGGAACGCCCCGCAAGGCCCCCCTTAAAGCACTGCCTGGCGTTGCCAAAAAACCGGCCGCCGGTGGCACAACGGCCAATAAAGTTTCACCGGAAGATATCATTCCCTTTGGAAAAGATGAGTTCAAGGATTTTTAGTCCGATTGCAGGAGCCATCCATGATTTCACGCATTGACCATGTATCCATTGCGGTAAAAGATCAGGAAAAAGCCGCGCATTTCTTTCAAAATATTCTGGGAGCCGTTCGGGGCACTTATGCGGCCGATCCCGCAACAAAATATTTATGGCAGCTCTTTTCGCTGGGTGATTTGTCCCGTCTGGAAATTATTTCTCCCACAGGAGAAGGAAGTTTTCTGGACGGTTTCCTGAAATCCCGGGAAGCAGGCGTCCATCACATCACCCTTCAAACGCCGGATATTAAGGCGGCCATGGCCCATCTTGAAGCGCATGGGGTTCCCTTCTTCGGTTACAACGAATATCCGGGAGGCGTCTGGACGGAGATATTCATCCATCCCCGTCACGCCTTCGGGGTCCTGATTCAGATCGCGCAATTTGAATCCGACGACTGGCTTCCCGAGCAGGTAAAGTTTCCTGCGGGAATCCGGTGGCAGGTTGAAAAAACCCAAAGCGGCGCAACCCTGACCTTTGCTCATCCGGGCGGCGGGAAGGTTGCTCTGGAGATGGACCGCAAAGCGCTTCAGCAATTGACGGCGGCGCTGGAAAACGCGCTGGCTTAAGATCCGGTTTTTTTGAATTGCTATCGCGAAAGGATCTCACAAGGTGAGGTTTAATTTATTTTGCCCATCTTCCCAGAAGTGGTCGTGGCTTACCGCCAGTTTCCCGACGATCACCATGGGGAGATCATCGTCACCTGCCACCTCAAATGGATTGCAGGGTTCTCCCGCGTAAATCATCGTCAGTTCGATTTCATTGTTTTTTTCGGAATAACCAACCGTGATGGTCATATCAACAGACTTTCCTTGTCTGGCAAGAAGTTTGTGGATGATCAACTCCTCAAGCACAAGCTGAACATGGTAGATCTGTTTTTCAGAAAGGAATTGATGGTGCCCAAATGTCTCAATCCCGGCGTTAAGGCTGTATAAGTCAAAAGCCCTGGACTTAATTTCAAACGTAAAGGATTTGATGTTGTGGATAAAAGCGCGCGTTTTGTCCTTCTGCGGATGGTCAAAGATCTGCTGCGGCGTCCCCTCTTCAAAAATGATCCCCTCGTCCATGTATAAAACACGCGTGGAGACATCCCGTGCAAATTTCATTTCATGGGTGACAATCATCATGGTCATCCCGTCTAACGCCAGCCTGCGGATCACCGCCAGCACCTCGCTGATCATGGTCGGATCAAGCGCGGAGGTTGGCTCGTCAAACAGCACGATTTCCGGTTTCATGGCCAGTGTTCTGGCAATGGCCACCCGCTGCTTCTGACCGCCTGACAACTCATCGGGATAGGCATACGCTTTTTCCGAGAGCCCCACCATGGCCAGCAGTTTCATGCCCTCGTCAAACGCGCCCTGACGGCTGGTCTTTAACAAATCAACCGGTCCGAGCATGATGTTTTCAATCACCATCAAATGTGAAAAGAGATTAAAGGACTGAAACACCATGCCCATCTTCTGACGGACTTTAAAAACGTTGGTTTTCTTATCCAGAAGATTGACGCCGTCAATGATAATCTCACCGCCCGTGGGCACTTCCAGAAGGTTGAGGCATCGCAGCAAGGTACTCTTGCCGGTGCCGGACGGGCCGATGACGGAAATCACCTCGCCTTTTTTAATTTCAACATGGACGTCTTTCAGGACGACCAGATCGCCAAATTTTTTGGATAAGTTTTTCACGCTGATCATGAGCGCACCACGCCTTTCACCACTCTTTTCCGTTGCTTCGGATCAACGCTCATTTCCACCCGTGACAACAGGTAGGCCATCGCATAGGCAATGACAAAATAGATCAAGGCCGTGGCCAGGAGGGGAAAGAAAGCTTCATAGGTGCGGCTGCGGATAATATCACTGATTTTGGTTAAATCCTGAATGGCAATGTAGCCAACCACCGATGTCATTTTGAGCATGGAGATAAACTCGCCTTTGAAAACCGGCAGGACATGCCTTGCCGCCTGCGGAAAAGTGATCTTCGTGAACATCTGAATCTTGTTAAAACCGATCGCATAGGCTGCTTCATGCTGTCCCTGATCCACCGCGTCAATGCCGGTTCGCATCATTTCCGATACGTATGCCGCAAAGTTAATGGAAAAACCGACAACCGCCACGGCAATCGCGTTAATATCCATGCTGCCGAAAACGATATAATATAAAATCATCAGCAGCACGACAATGGGGGTTCCCTGAATCACCCGGATAAAGACTTTGGCGGGAATATTCGCCACCCTCGTTTTGGCACGGCGCATCATGCAAATACCAAATCCCAGCAACGTGCCTGCGATCGCCGACAGAATGGAAATCAGCAGGGTCACCCACAGTCCTCGCAAAACAAGTTTGTAGCGGTCTTCAACCATGAAGGTTCTCTTGAAACTCTTGACCATGTCCGCCCAAAAACTGCCGGCACCCGCACTTTCCCGTTGATCGGAACCTGCCACCATGACAACGATGCCGCCTTTGTAATTGGGAATACTGAAAAGAACCGACTGGGCGCGCTCTTCCGTGATGGTGATGCCACATCCGGCCATATGGCTTTTGCCCGATATCAGAGATGGAATGATCGCGGCGACATCCATATCGACAATTTCAAGTTTACGGCCAAGCTTCGAGGCGATCCTCATGATGATCTCAATGTCGTACCCTGCCATCTTTCCATGCTGATGGTAGGCAAACGGCGCCAGGTTGCTGTTTGTGGCAAATTGGATGACTCCGTTGCCGCCCTCGAGTTTGATATCCGGCAGAACCTTGACCGCTTCATCCTTTCCAAACCACCTGCTATTTATCTTTTTGAGCGTGCCATCATCCTGCATTTCTTTTAACGCGGCATTGACTTGCTTTTGCAGGTCAGACTGACTCTTCGAAAAAGCAAATGCATAACCGTCCGAAGTCAATGTTTTCTTTAAGGTGGTCACACCGGAAGTGTGGTTGATCATGTCCCTCGCTATCGGTTCGTCCACCAGAAAGCCCGCGATCTTCCCGGCGCTGACTGCCGCTGCCTGATCCGCAAAATTATTGAAATACTCAGGAACAGCTCCGGGAATGTGGCTTTTCAGTACGATGTCATAATTTGATCCGGTGATAATACCGACTTTTTTCCCCGCAAGTTGCGACAGATCTGTTATTTGCTGAACTGCCGCGCGCTGGGATATCCTGTCCTTCCGGACAAGAAACGCAACTTCCGAATCCATATAGGCATCGGAAAACAGCATTTTCTTCCGGCGCTCCGGCGTGGCATTCAAATCCGCAATCAGCAAGTCAACCTTTCCGGCCTGCGCGGCGATCACCAGCGCCGAAAATTCCATCGTCTGATACGTAATTTTTGCGTTGAGAAAGCCTGCGAGCCTTTTGACAAGCTCTATATCGAAGCCCGTCAACCCGCCATCGTCATAGAAGCTCATCGGCTCGTTCAGACCATCCGTCCCGATTTTCAGCGTCATCGCCGGATTCTTCGGTTCCGGTATTTGGGGCATCCGGGCGTTTGGCTGCACGATCCATCGATGATACATATCCTGATAAGTACCGTCCGCCTTGTATTGCCGGATGAATTCGTTCACCTTCGCAATCAAGTCCTGCCGATCCAGCGCCGCCCCGACAACAATGCGTTCATCTGCAATCTTGTCATCCATGAGCGTCAAATCCGGATTTTTCATGGCCACATACTGAAGCGTATGCCGGTCAAAAGCAAAAGCATCCATTTTCCCGTGTTTAACAGCCATATAACCGTCATTGACACCTGAAAAATATTCAATTCTGCATTTGGGGAATTTTTCTTCAACAACCGTCATGGCGGCTGAGCCCTGCGGCACACCGATGGAATATCCGGGGGCGTTCATCTGGGCCGGGCTGGACAGAATACGGCTGTTGTCGGAATCACGAGCGCATCCCGACAACATGCCAAGAAAAACAAATAAGGCAAAAAGAGCGATGCTCCTCTTATCTTTTTTTTCACGCCGGCATTTCACGCTTTTGACATCCCTTTGGAAGGCTTTTATTTCTTCAACTCTATTTCAGGCTTCGCTGGAACTGCAAGCCGCAGAAGCAGATTGCCCGATACAATCCGGCGGTAATCCGCCGTGGCCCGGACATCATCAATGGGTGAAACAAGGCGGGAAACCTGCCTTGAAGCGGCGGATAACGTTTCTTGCAAAAGTAATTTACCCGTCAGAAAGGCTTCAATTCCGGTATCTCTCATCACGGTGGAACCAACGCTGCCCCAGGCCAGACGGCATGCCTCAATGACCCCGGAAGGTGTTACCCGCAGAAGGGCGGCCATGCTGGCAATCGCACAAGACATGGACTTTCGCTGCCCCACTTTTTCAAAATGATGAACGTTGAATGCCACGGGCTTTTTTACGCGGACCGCTGTGACAATTTCACCTGCCGTAAGTCTTGTTTGCCCGGGACCAACAATAAAGTCCGAGATGGGCATGGATCGGCTGCCTTTTGACGAAGCGATCTCCATCTCAGCTTGCAGGACATAAAGCGTTGGCAGGGTGTCCCCCGCCGGTGACGCCGTACAGATATTGCCTCCGATAGTTCCCATTGTGCGGATTGGCGGGGAACCCAATGTGCGAAGAGCCTGAATCAGCACGGGCAGGTGCGCTGTAATCAGCGGGTGGCGCAGAATATTTTCATGCGTAGCGCAAGCACCGATCCGAATAACGCCATCTTCTTCGTGGATCTCTCTCAGTTCCACAATCCTTTCCAGTCCGATAAGCGTGGGGGCGGCAACCTTATCCGCTCGCATTTTGACAAACAGGTCGGTGCCGCCGGAAAAAATCAAGGCGCTGGGATCAGTGTTCAGAAGAGGCCACAAATCAGCAAGCGTTTGGGGAAGGTGAACCTGTCTCATGGCTTCTCCTCCGCCCTTGCCGCCGCTTCAACGGCATCCACGATCTTCTGGTATCCCGTGCAGCGGCAAAGATTTCCGGCAAGTCCCTCGCGAATCTCTTCACGCGTCGGTTGCGGGTTATGTTTCAGGAGTGCTGCCGCCCCGATAATCATGCCCGGTGTGCAGAATCCGCATTGCACCGCTCCGTGGCGAATAAAAGATTCCTGAAGCGGATGCAAACGATCTTTTTCGGAGAGCCCCTCAATGGTCACAACGTCCCGGCCGGAAAGCTGGGCTGCGATCATCAAACAGGACAGGCGGTGTTCGCCGTCCACAAGAATAGAACAGGTTCCGCATTCACCGGCGCCACATCCCTCTTTTGTACCCGTCAGGCCGAGGTCTTCCCGCAGAAAATCCACCACCCGCCGATCCGCTGCGGCATCAAGATCCATTGCCTTCCCGTTGAGCGTAAACCGGATATTCATCGTCGGCCTCCTTCCCGCCCGTGCTGAGACAAAGCTTCCAGCACTCTGGCCTGTTTTAGGGGTGAACAGGTCAAACGGACGCCGCAGGCATCGGTCAGCGCATTGGCAATGGCGGGCAGCGGGCCGTTGGCTCCGACTTCACCGACGCCCTTCATGCCGTAAGGACCAGACGGTTCCCAGTTTTCCACAATTTGCGAGTTGATCTCCGGAACATCCATCGCGCCGGGAATATGATAGGTGGTAAAGTCCGGCGTCAGCAGACGCCCCTTCTCCATCATCACATCTTCATAAAGCGCGTAACCGATACCCTGGGCAATCGCGCCCTGCACCTGCTGTGTAAAGGTCTGGGGGTTGAGAACGTGTCCCGCCTCGGTTGCGGCGGCATAATGCTCGACTTCAATGGCGCCGGTTAGTGTGTCCACTTCAATACAAGCCAAATGAGCGGCATAAGAAAAAATAAGGTGCGGAAAACCGATGAAAAAATCTTTGCCCGTATCCAGTTTGTCGCGGACAACGGGCATGAGAAACTGGCTGATGCAAATTCGGTCTTCCGCCGTCATCATCGAGCCGATTTTCTCCAGGGGAATTTCGCGTCCCGATTGCAGGTCGCGGACTCGTCCCGGCAGAAGTTCCAGATGATCCAAAGTGTCGGCCAGAAGAACCAACGCCGCGCGGCCGATAATTTTTCGTCGGAGCGCTTCACTGGCTTTAATCAGGGCGTTGCCATAGGTATATGTCGTGCGTCCCGCCGAGGATGATCCTGATGGAAGTGTCCGGTCCGTGTCCGGCTGGACAAGCTCGATGCGTGTATTTTCCTGACACAAAATCTGTCCGGCAATCTGGACAAAAGCCGTGGCGTTGCCCTGCCCCATATCCGTAACCCCGTTATAAACCCGGATTCGTCCCGCAGGTGTCAGTTCAATCTTGGCAATGGCGGAATCGGGCAGGCCCCGTCCGTAACCCATCGCGTTAAACACGGCGGAAACGCCCACGCCTCTTTTTTTAAAGGGACCGGCGGCTTGTTTCCAATCGTTGCGCTTGAGCCATAGCGGATTTTCTGCAAGTGCGGCAAGGCAGTCGCCCATGCCTGTGGACTGCGTCATGGTGACGCCGGACGTGTTTTGGTCTCCGCGGCGAAGCGCGTTTTTTTGACGAAGCAAGAGAGGATTCATGTTCAGCTTTGCAGCCAGCAGATCCATCATCTGCTCGATCGCAAAGCTGACCTGAGCGACGCCGAAACCGCGCATCGCTCCGGCGATGGGGTTATTTGTATAAACACACCAGCCTTCGATAAGCGTGTGAGGAATGCGGTACGGTCCTCCGGCGTGTTCCATGCCGAGGGCCATGACCTCTCCGCCCAGATGGGCGTAAGCTCCCGTATTGTAGTAAAGACGGCAGTGCAGCGCCTGGAGCGTTCCGTCGGATTTGGCGCCGAGGCGATAATGCATATGAGCGGCATGGCGCTTGTAGCCCGCCGCAAAATTTTCTTCCCGGTCCCAGCACATCTTGACCGGCCGGCCACCGGCATGAAGGGCGGCCAGCACAAGAAAACACTGCACCGTCGCGCCGTCTTTGCCGCCAAAAGCGCCGCCCAGATAGGGACTGATGACACGCATCTTGTCCATACCCAATCCCAGCGCATGACCGATTTCCCACTTGTCACGAAAGGGCGCCTGCGTGGAGGCAATGAGGACAATCCTTCCGTCCGCCTCCTGCCAGGCTATACCGTTTTCCGTTTCGAGAAAGGCATGGGCCTGCATGGGGACGTCGAAGGTTTCTTCAATCAGAATATCGCAACCCGCAAGTGCGCTCTCCCCGTCGCCGGCCTTGATTTCAGCCTTCAGCAGGACATTGCCGCCCGGATGCTCCTCGTGAAGCAAAGGCGCATCCGGCATCATCGCTTCGTCAACGGTAAAAACCCCCGGCAGGGGATCAATGTCAACCTCAATAAGATCAATGGCTTGTTTCAGTGTTTCTCGATTTTCGGCAAGGACCAGGGCAACCGCATCACCCGAGTAAAGAACCTTATCCGTGGACATTACCGGCTGATCCTTGTGGACAATTCCCTGCCGGTTGGACCCGGGAACGTCGCGACCCGTTAACACGGCCACGACGCCGGGAAGACGGCTGGCAGCCAACGTATCCAAATTGCGAATGCGTCCATGGGCAACCCCTGCGCGGCGTACACCGGCCCAGAGCAGATGGTCCCCGTAATAATCCACAGCGTATTTTTCGGCGCCCGTTACTTTGGCCGCCGCATCAGGCCGCGCAAACGATTTGCCGATTTCGGGAATTTGAATATCCAATGTGAAAATTTCCTTTCAAGAAACAACTGATCAATGACTTCCTCGCATCCTTATGCTATATACTTTAAACATCTGAATTCTTAGCACAGGATGGCGAGTGTTTCAATGGAGAAAGGATTTTACCGTTACATTGCCAAGAGTCTTTCGAGTCCGCAGCCCATGGTTCTGGCAACCATCATCTTCCGTTCGGGATCGGCTCCCCGTGAAGCAGGAACCACAATGGCAATTTTCGAAAATAATGAGAGCGTGGGAACCATCGGGGGCGGTCCACTGGAGGCACAGGTTTTACAGGCTGCCGCCAAAGTCATCGCAAATCGTCAATCTGTTTGCCTGAAATTCTCGTTCAACGACCGGCAAAGCGTCCAGGGCGGAATGATTTGCGGCGGGCAGTTGGAAGTCCTTGTTGATTATCTGGAGGGCAATAATCATTTGCCGGCGGCCCTGTTGGGAAAAATCGCCGACACTTGTGAGGCAGGAAAGCCCGCCTGGCTGCTCCGGTCCATTCGCCCGGATACCATGAACGAAACATTTGTAAAGACCGGTCTGGGCGTCATATGCGAGGAGGATATCGATGCCGGCTCTCTTGATATGACAGGACTTGACCCAGACGGTTTAAAGCAGGCGCGGTATCCGGACGAGGCAAAACTTGTAACAGGTAGCGGTGGCATCCGTTATCTGATCCAACCCGTTTTCCCACGGGAACGGGTCATCATCGCCGGCGCCGGTCACGTTGGCCTGAAACTGGCCGCACTTTGCGATAGGGTCGGTTTTGCCACCATCATCATGGACGACCGCCCGGACTTTGCCAGTCGAGACCGCTTTCCCGAATCGGAAATTGTCATTCCACAGGCCTTCTTTGAAAACTGTTTTGCGAGTCTGTCCATCAGGCGCAATGACCGCATCGTCATTGTCACACGGGGGCATGAGCACGACCGGTCAGTTCTTTTTCAAGCCATCGGCAGCGGCGCGGGTTACATCGGCATGATCGGCAGCCGCCGGAAGCGAGACGCCATCTACGAAAGCCTCCGGAAAGACGGGATAGGCGGAGAAGACCTGGCGCGCGTCCATTGCCCGATCGGCCTCGATATCGGCGCGCAGACGCCCGCGGAAATAGCCGTCAGCATTGTTGCCGAACTGATTGACCTGCGCAATAAACAGGATTAAAAATTCACTGAATTCAGAATTAATATGTGGTAGAGAAACAAAAGACGATTCATATTATTGTATCTCGACAAAAGGGCGCCAGATGATTGATTCTTCCAAGACCAGTCAAGATCTCATTAAAGAAAATATTTTATTAAAGAATAGAATCCGGCAAATGGAAACCGCTGAAGCAGAGCACAAACGTGTGGAAGAAAACCTCCAGGCATCCAAACTCATTTATCAAACCATTTTTGAGTCAACCGGGACCACCATGCTGATTATTGAGGACGACATGACCATATCCCTGGTCAACGATAGATGGGGGAGTCTGACCGGATACACAAGAGATGAAGTGGAAGGGAAAAAGAAGTGGACGGAATTTATTGAAAAAGGTGATCTTGAAGAAATGATCACCCGACACAAGTTACGCAGAACGGATCCGGATTTTGCAACGAAAAGCTACGAGTTTCGAATTATGCACAAAGACGGCAGCCTGAAGAACATCCTCTTAAACATTGATCTGATACCGGGCACAAAAAGAAGTATCGCTTCTCTGATGAATATTACAGATCTCAAGCAGGCAAAATCAAACCTTTTACAGGCTGAAGAAAACTATCGGAGCATCTTTGAAAATGCCCAGGAAGGGATTTACCGGACATCACCTGACGGGAGATTCATCATGGCCAACAAAGCCGCGGCGCGAATACTGGGATACGATTCGCCCGAGGAGCTGATGGCAAGCGTAACCGATGTTGCCCGTCAGCTCTATGTCGATCCGCAAGAGCGCTCCAGGATGCTGGAACTCGTAAAACGGCAGGGCCTGGCAAAAAGCGATGAACTTCCTTTTTACAGGAAGGATGGACACACCATCTGGGTTTACCTGACCATGCGCGCCGTTCGGGATGAGCAGGGCAAACTGCTGTTTTTTGAGGGACTGATAGACGACATCACAAACCGGAAAGAGAGTATTGATCATCTGAAAATAGCCCTGGGAGGCGTTGTTCAGGCAATCGCCTCACTGGTCGAAACGAGAGATCCATATACAGCGGGCCATCAGCGTCGCGTGGCTGATCTTGCCCATTCCATTGCCGGAGAAATGGGCCTTCCCGATGAGCAAATCAATGGCATCCGCATGGCTGCCATCATCCATGATATTGGAAAAGTTTCCGTTCCAGCGGAGATTCTCAGCATGCCAAGAAAGTTAACGGAACTGGAGTTCAATCTCATTAAAACGCACGCACAATCCGGGTATGACATTCTCAAAGACATTGAATTTCCCTGGCCCATTGCCCGGATGGTCCTTGAACATCATGAACGGATGAACGAGTCCGGGTATCCCAACGGCCTGACGGATAGCGAGATTCTCCTGGAATCACGGATTCTGGCGGTAGCTGATGTGGTGGAAGCCATTGCCACCCATCGGCCCTATCGATCTGCATTAGGCATCGATGCCGCTTTGGAAGAAATTACCATGAACAGGGGCATCCTGTATGATGTTGATGCAGTGGACGCCTGTCTGCACATTTTCCATGAAAAAGGTTATCAAATTAACTAATTAAAAAGTCTGAACTGTCATTTAAGATGTGATATAGGCCATGCAGCAGATCGAAACGGGAGGAGTTTATTTATGAAGCCATTTTGTAAAAGCAGGACGTTTTGTTTCATCATTTTGACAGGGATTTTGATTTTCTCTTTATCAGCATGTTCAAAATGCGCCGTCAAGAATCAAAGTCAGCCCACGGGCTACGCGATTGCCGCCGATGTACAAACGACGGCTCAAAGGACGATCGTGCCCGGTTCAACCCCCTCGACGGCGATTAATCTCTGGGAAATATCCCAATACGACACCTACGGTTATGGCAAATGGACTTACGGTCCGGGACTTCTCCATGACAAACGGCTGGATATCATGCCGCCTGCCTACAGCCGTTCTGCCGTTACCAAAAAAACAAAACTCATCAATTTCTTTACGATATCGGACATCCATATCACCGACAAAGAAGCACCCAATCAATTAATCTATATTCAGCGCCTGCATCCCACCATGCCGGTCGGGGCTTCTATTTATTCAGGAATCATGCTTTATACGACGCACGTTCTGGACGCCGCCGTCCAAACGGTCAATGCGCTGCACAAACAAAATCCCATCGATTTCGGCCTGTCTCTGGGCGATACCTGCAACACCACACAGCTCAACGAAACACGCTGGTATATCGACGTCCTAGATGGCAAGATTATTAAGCCCAGTTCCGGTGCTCATCTGGGGACGGACACCATCGATTATCAGAAACCTTACAAGGCGGCAGGGCTGGATCGATCGATTC
>CAYVFA010000045.1:0-16154 GCA_964450075.1 uncultured Smithella sp. | reverse complement strand
GATACAATTTGCATCGGTTCATTCCCGCGCAGTTTGCCGACCCGAATCTTTCGCAAACCCGAGTAGCCCGTAGGAAACAACGACGCCTGCCAGCCATTTAGTCTGGCAAGGGTCAGCGGCTTGTCGTAAAAACGTACGGCGTCCAGCAGGACATCGACAAGACCATCGGCATATCTGTCCGGCGTACCGACGCCCTTGGGCAAGCCCAACTTGACAGCCACGGAAGAACGCACGGCTGCACGATCAAGCTGCTGCCCTTCAATTTCAGCCGTCCGGACGGTTTCTTCCACAAGGATGAAAGCCTGCGCGTTTACACCCAAGCCGATATCCAGCCCGGCCACACGACCCAGCAGTTTCCCCTGCATGACTCTCAGATCAGTTAAGGGCTTCAGCACAGCGGTGGTGTCATACTTGAAATCATACCAGTTTTTGAGCTGCCAGATATATTTCACAAGCTTTTCTTTCTTGAAACGATTATACAATTTAATTGCTTCATTATGTGAAGCGATTATAAGGCAGTTTTATCTCATTCTCAAGCATTATTTGATAACTTAGGGTTCATGGTTCAGCGGTTCATAACCCTACTGGTCATCACCCATTCGGGTGACACAGCATGCGGTTCAATGGTTCACGATCCACGGCGCAGTTCGATCCAGATATTGACGACCGATATGCTGATCAGGTTCAAAGTGGTAGCCGCATACCAGAAATAAGATTCCAGACGGTCAAGCATGGTGATCCAGCCGGACCAAAGCACGAAGCAGATAATGGAAAAGGAGATCAGCGTGTCGATGGCTAAAAACAGTTTTGGCCTCCCCGCGAGTTGTCCTGCCTGAGCAATCGTGCAATACTCCATGGACGCCTCCCGGCCGGCAATGTGATAAATAACGCGAGCAAGATTCATGACCAGATCCACCAGCGCCCAGGCAATGACCAGCCAGGCGAAGGCATGAAGGGCATCGGACGACACGCTCACGCGCAAGGCAAGCAGGCCGAAAAGCAGTTTGAAGGCACAAAAAGGTATGCCGATGGTTAGCGCCTGAAAGGCAGGCGACAAAAAAATGCGATCGCCAATCTTTCCCACCTGTTTTTTTGTCTGCTCTTTCACAATATGACTCCAGCTTTGAGAGGGAATGGATCGCGCGGCATGGTTTGATTTTCTATCCCATCATCCCTTCATCCGCAAAGCTAAAGAAGCTGCCGTCGCCGATGATGATATGGTCCAGTACCTTGATGCCCATGAGTTTGCCTGCAGAGGCCAGCTCGTGGGTAAACTTTTTATCTTCCGGGCTGGGCACAACATTGCCACTGGGATGATTGTGAACGCAGATCATTGCCGCCGCAAATTTTTGGAGGGCTAAGTGGATGATTTCCCGCACAATGGGCATGGCCTGATTGACCGTGCCTATGGCGGCCTCATGGATATCAATGATGCGATTGTTGTTGTTGAGATAGACGGTTTTAAAGACTTCCGTTTTCAGGTCACGCATTTGTGGCGCGACAATGGCAACGATATCCTGCGCGGAGGAAATCTTTTGTCTGGCACTGAGCACTTCATCCTCACGGAAGCGCCGCCCGATTTCCAGTGCGGCTTGAATTTGCGCGATTTTGGCCGGGCCCAGGCCTTTAAATTCTTTCCAGTCGCGCATGTCGGTGTGGCTCATATTGCGAAAGGTGCCGAACTTTTCGATAATTTGTCGCGCCAGATCAATGGCGCTTACGCCTGATACGCCTGTGCGCAGCAGAATGGCCAGAAGCTCTGAATGGCTCAGCGCTCCCGCCCCTTTTTTAAGCAGCTTTTCCCGGGGACGGTCTTCAGCCGGCCAGCTTTTGATTCCGGTGTTCATGTTTTCAGACCTTTCACAAACCGGACGATTATTTCCTTTTGAACAGCCCCTCAACATCGTCGATAACTTTTTGCTGATCTTCCTTGAGCAATTTCTTGACGGCGCCCCTGCCCGCTTCCACGGCCATGCTGCCGGCATTGTCCTGAACAAATTTCCCAAGCGATCCGAGCTGCGGTTCTGTCAGTTTCACGTCCGGCTTTTTTGTCGTGCCGGTGACTTTGGCCTTTAAAGCAATCAGGCCATCTTTGTTGAGCAGCGGCTTCATGGCGATGGCGGCAAGATTTCCCAAATCCGCGTATTTTTTCACTTCAGGACTCTTGATGGTTGCTTCAATCTTTTTGACCAGCGCCGCTTTGACCGCCTCGTTGATTTCTTTCTTCAACACCGCGCCCAGATTCATATCAATGGCTTTTGTGTCGATATTCATCCCGCCGTCGAAAAGAAAGTTAGCGTCTTTAAGATCCAGCCGGCCATTGGTAATGTCTGCTTTAGCGGCTTTGTACCGGAGGTCCAGGCCATTATGACTTGCGCCCTTCCACTGCTGCTTTTCTTTGAGAAAAGAAAGGTTCTTTCCCAGATATTCACCCAGGACAGGAACAGCCGCAATGGCGTTAAACAGCTGCAGGCCGGTAATTTCACCATCCGGAACGGCAATATGCAAAACCGCCTCGGGTTCCAGCAATCTTGTTTTGACATCAAACGGGATCACCTTTCCGGTGGCGTTGATTGTGACATCAAAGCTCTGAACACTGCCGGTTTTCATCGCGCCGACTGTTTTGATGCCCATCCCCAGCTTGACTTTAACCTCGTCTTTCTTTTCCAGATCTTTCGGGTCGATGTTAATGTCGTAAGCCAGAGTCGTGAGTTTATAAATCTGGATCTTCTGATCGAACTCCCCATCGTAATAATTAATCGTTCCCTCTTTCATGCCGATTTCTCCCACGGCAATCGCCACGGGAATATCATCGGCGGAGACCGGTTTGGCCGGCTCTTTGGTCTGCTTTGCCCTTTCCTGGGCATTTTTATCCTCATCGGCCGGCTTTTTGGCTTTGATGAGGTCATCGATATTTAACGCACCTTGCTTATTTTTGGACAGGTTGATGACCGGCTTGTATAAAATCAGTTCTTTGAGCTCGACCTGACGCTTCAAAAGCGGCATAATTTTGACTTTGAAACGCAGAGCTTCCATTCGGGCGAACACGTCTGCCGCTTCAACGGGTTTGCCTTGAAGACTTTCCAGTTCCTGAGGTGTTTTAAAATTGGAAATGGCCACATCTTTAATCTCGATACCAGACAGAACGGAAAAGATGTTGACATCAATTTTTTCAATCGTGACCTGCCTGTTAAGCACATGGGATAGCTGAGAGGCAATAAATGTCTTATCCACTTTCATGTAAACGATGACACCGGCTGCAACCACCAAAACAACAACGACCGCAAAAACCGCCACAACCGTAATCAGCAGCTTTTTAAACATAGCATTCACTCCTTTTCTTTGTTGGTTGTTTCTCTGCGGCAGACCGCAAAGGATAAATCAAAATCCCGATTGTCAAGATCAGCGCGCCGCCGATCAGCCATCGCGCATCGCGGATTGTTTCAGGATGCGCAATCAGTGCGCCATATTATTTTGAAGCTTGTTCCGGACAAAATTAATGTGTGTGCGCAATACATAGAACTGGTCACCATAGGATGCGGGAACTTTCATTTGATTGACTTCGGAATCGATCTCATCGAGCCTCCGGATCAGTTCACCGATGGCCTGGGGCCTGTTGTGCTTTCCCGCGTCTTGTTCAACCAGCAGCAGCAGCCGATACCACCGGTTGATGCGCAGGCTCATGCGCCAGCGGAAAAGCGCGGGGATGCTTTTCAATCCGGGAATCAAAATGATAATCAGTGGCACAAACACCACCAGGATCCGGTTGATCAGGCTGGCCAGCCAGAAAGGCAGATAGCGGTAGAAAAAACTCTTGCCGGATTTGTAAAATCGTTTGGCGTCGCCACTGATTTTAAATTCATTTTCCAAGGCGACAGGAAAGTCGCCGCGATTCTGAAAAAGCGCGGCGCGGCCGTGTATTTCCACCGCGGCAGCCAGCAGCAGATCCGTCAAGGCCGGGTGCAGATTGTCCCGGGCGATCAGTTCGACGGTGGGACAAACCAGGGTTATATCCTGGGTCGGAATATTTTTCCCAAAATCCATCGCACCTTTCGGCATGGTCAGTTTATTGAGGTAGCCGATCCGGCGAACATAAGCGTCGGCCTGAGTAAAATTGACCAGTTCAATGCCCGGCGTGCGGAGCAATGTGCGCATGGTTTGTGATGAGGCGGAATCCGCCATGAGGAAAATGGCATCGGCTTTTCCAGAAAGCAGCAAGGCTGCGGCTTCTTCACCATCCGCCTCCAAAAACGCGGCAGCGCCGCCTGGCTCGATGCCGTTTACGGCAAGCAGGGCGAGGGCCAGTTTGCGCGTCCCGCTGCCTTCACGGCCAACGGCAATCCGCTTGCCGGCAAGCTGCGATAAAACCTCTACCGGCTTTCCCAGTCGATGAAAAATCAAAAGTGGTTGATAAGAAACGCTCCCCAGCGAAACCAGATTTTCAACATTTTGTCCTTTGGCCAGACCGGCCTGCACAAATCCGATATCCACCTTAAATGAGCGATCGGTCAAACGCTGAAGGTTTTCCACGGAACCGGCCGAGGGTAAAATGACCAGCTTCACGCCGTCGCGGGAAAGGATTTTGGCGTATTTCTCTGCAACGCTGTAATAAGCGCTGCCTTTCTCCCCGCTGGTAATGGTCATGGTTTTAGGCGGTGCGGAATGAAAGAACCAGAAGCAGGCAAAAATAATCACGCAACTGACGACGATCATGGCCACAATGGATGCCGTGCGGCCCATGCCGAAATAATCCATGAACATGGAAAGAATTTTATTGAAACCGGTTTTGCTGTCCTTGCTCATGACCATTACACCTCAACCATCTACTGGATCAGAACCTCCCGTAATTTTTGCGCCACTTCTTTTTTGGAAAACATTTTTTCTATCGCGTCGCCCAGCGCAACACTGGCCTGTTCTCCCATCCGCTCTTCCGAAAAAGAGAGGTGAGAAAGCGATGTTGTGGCTTCCACATTGGCATGGTGCAGGATTTTTTTATGGACCATGTCCGCTATATAAAGGGTCAGTTTGATTTTTGTCTTGTAGATATTGGAGGGAAAATCGCGACGGCAGGTGATCTCCATCTCTTCAATGGCGCCGCCAATCAGAATTTTGCTGTTATTCATCTGCGGCATGGTTTCTTCCTTCAGATCCCATCGCGGGCCGACTCCGGACACATTATATCCCGCCCTTCTCAAATATTGTCTGACCCCTTCCGCAACGGCTTTTGTTGGCTTTGTATATTTAGGCAGAATCAGGACTTGCTGACCGTTCTTTTCAATAACGCGTCCAATCACCAGCGGGTCTTCTATCTTTCGCGTATCGCTAAATTCGGCCAGTCCAATAATCGACTGCAAAGCTTTTTGATCGGGTTTCAGGTAAGCCGGGACAACGGCATTTTGTGCGTCATAATCCATATTAATGGAGTAAATCTTTGTATTGGCGCAACCAGAAACACCTAAAATCATCGCCGCTATAAACCATATCAGACCAACCGTTTGAATCCTTTTCATCCTGATTTTCTCCTTTTACAGGGTACGAAAGGCTAATTTGTATCCCTTTACTATTCACCATCCACTATCCACTACCCAAGGGTATGAACAAACAAACCGCTGCGCAGTTTGGGCTCAAACCAGGTGGATTTGGGCGGCATGATCGCGCCGGCATCGGCCACATTCATAATCTGCTCCATTGTGGTGGCATACAATGAAAACGCGACGGCAAAACCATCCTGATTCACCAGTTTTTCCAGTTCTGCCATGCCGCGGATGCCGCCGATGAATTTAATGCGGTCATCGGTGCGCGGATCGGCAATGCCCAGAACAGGCGCCAGCAGATGATCCTGCAAAATGGCCGCATCCAGGCTGGCCACCGGATCTTTGGCGTTATAGACCCCTTCTTTGATCGTGATGCAATACCACGCGCCGGCCAGATACATACCGAAATCATGCAGACGCTCTGGCGATTTTGCGGTAAAATCTTTCGTCGCAGTGAATTTGGCGCTGATCTTCTCCAGAAACTGCGAGGCGGTGAGCCCCCGCAGATCTTTCACCGCTCGGTTATAGTCCATGACCTTTAATTGATTGTGGGGGAAAAATACAGCCAGCACCCGATCGGATTCCTGCGCTTGACCGTCCTTGCGACGCTTACGCGCGACTGTAGCTGCTGCCGCGGCACGGTGATGCCCGTCGGCAATATAAAGGGCGTCAACCTGCGCGAATTCTTTTTGGAACGCATCAATCTGCGCTGAATCCGCCACGACCCAGGCGGTATGAATGACGCCATCTTCGGCTGTAAAATCATATTCCGGCTTTCCTGCCACAATCTTTTCCGTAAGGGCATTAATGCCGGGACGCGCCATGTAACTGATGAACACGGGACCGGTCTGCGCGTTGACGGTGCCCACGTGGCGGATGCGGTCGTCTTCCTTGTCCTGACGGGTCAGTTCATGCTTCTTGATCTTTCCTTCGTCATATTCCGCGGCGCTCATCACGCCGACGATGCCTGTCTGAACCTGCGTCCCCATCTGCTGGCGATAGATATAATAGCAGGGGGATTCATCCTGTTTCAGGATTCCTTCTTCCCTCAATTTGCTGAAGTTTTTCTTTGCTGTTTCATAGATAATTGAATCATCCGGGCGTGTTCCGTCCGGAACATCAATTTCTGATTTTTCCACATGCATAAAACTCAACGGCTGGCCTGCCACCGCTTTTTGTCCTTCTTCTCGTGTCATCACATCGTACGGCAGTGCTGCAACCTGTGCCGCATACTTCACTTGCGGGCGAACCGCTTTAAAAGGTAATACTAAAGCCATATTTCATCTCCTGTCTAAAAATAATGTTGCGCAAGGTGTAACACAATGGCATAATACGGGCAATATCAAAATGAGATCCGGAAAGAAGGCAGAAGATAACATCATGGGCAGGACACTTGTTTTTATTCATGGTCTGGAAAGCACATCCCAGGGAAACAAAGCGCAGTATTTCCGGAAATTGTTTCCGCAGATGATTATTGAAGATTACACGGGCGATTTTGAAACCCGGATGATAAAGCTCAAAAAGATTCTAAGCGGCAAAGACAATCTGATTCTTGTGGGTTCGAGCTTTGGCGGTCTGATGGCGGCCCGCTTCGCGCTCGATGAGGAACGGAGGGTAAAAAAATTGATCCTGATCGCTCCCGCGCTAATTTTAGAAGGTTTTGAAAACGCCGCCAAAGAAAAACTGCAAATCCCGGTGATCATTTATCACGGCACGCAAGACGAGGTTGTCAATCCTGATGCCGTCAAAAAGATCGCTGAAAATACGTTCGCCAATCTGGAGCATCATTTTGTGGATGACGAACATGCGTTAAATAAAGTTTTTCCGACACTACCCTGGAAAGAACTGCTGGAACAGGTTTAGATTCGCACCCAAACTGGCGGAAATACATTGACAAATATTTTCTTCTATACTAAAAATTAGTCACGCATAATTGTTATTTTTCAAACATTTTTCCAAAATGACTGATCAAAATGAGGTAACCATGGCTGACGAAGACAAACAATCTGCTTTTAATGAATCTTCAATGTTCCCGTGGCTGAAGTCGGTTTCAGACATGTGGCTCAACATGGCAAAAAAAATGCCGTCTCCTTCGGATAATCCGTTTAGTGCGCAAACTGCCATGCAGAACCGTTTCACGCAGCAATTGCAAACCAATTTAAATCTGCTCAAATCTTTTTCCCTGATGATGAGCGAACCGGGGGCCGCCTCAGCCACAGCCAACTCCGTCAATGCGCTGCCGGAAATTCTCCTGAAAATGGCCCGATCCGGCTTTGATGCCGCAACACAAATACAAAACCATTTAATGGAAAAAGCAGGCAGAATAGGCAGACGCACGGAAGCTTATAACTTCGACAATATGGATCAGGAAGTTTTTAAAGCCCTGACGGAAATATACGAAAAAGAATTGAGGCAGTACTTAAAAATCCCGCCGCTGGGACTGACCCGTTTTTATACCGAACGTTTCAATGAGATGCTCGATAAGCACAATCTCTTTGAAACCACCCTGGCGGAATTTCTTTCCATCCTGTATCTGCCGATGGAAAAATCATTCAAGGTGCTTCAGGAAAAGCTGCGGCAGATGGCTGAGGAAGGCCTTCTGCCCAAGGACGCAAAAGAAAGTTACGGAATGTGGCTGAAAATCCTGGAAGGCCACTACATGAATCTGTTCAAATCCGAGGAATATACAGACGCGCTGCACCGGACGCTCAACAAGCTGGAAGATTTCATCATTGCCAGAAATGACGCCATGAATGACTTTCTCCAGATTTTGCCTGTTGTGACGCACAAAGACATGGATGATATGCATAAGGAATTCCACCTTCTCAAAAAGAGGGTTAAAGAATTGGAAAAGCAACTGGATATTTCACCCAATACCCTGACGGTTGTAAAGTAGCCGTCCTTCCTGTCTTTGGCGGGCAATCACCGGAGACTTTCGCGAGGAAATATTTTTATGGATTCAACGAAAATTCCTATTGATCTGATCATGCAGCGGCTGGCTGAAGACGCGGAAAAAACGCAAAAGCGCGTTTCGAAGGCGTCCGACGTTTTACTGGGCGAGCTTAACTATCAACTCGGCTCGACGCCTCATGAAATCGTCTATGAAGAAGACCGGGTCAAATTAAAGCATTATTTTCGGAATGAAAACGAGGATAACAAGTTAAAAACCCCACTGCTTGTGGTTTACGCGCTCATCAACCGTGAAACCATGCTGGATTTGCAGCCGGATCGCAGTGTTGTCAAAACGTTTCTGGAAGGCGGCATCGATCTTTACATGGTGGATTGGGGCTATCCCAAGCGCAAGGATCGATTTCTGACCATTGACGATCATGTGAACGGCTATATGAACAACATAGTCGATTTCATTCGCAAAAAGCACAATGTCCCTAAAATTAACCTCATGGGTATTTGCATGGGCGGAAGCTTCTGCGTCATGTACTCGGCTCAGCATCCGGACAAAATAAAAAATTTAATTACCACCGTTACCCCGTCCAGTTTTGACAACGACAAAGGCCTTTTGCATATCTGGATGAAAGACATCGATACAGAGCGGATGATTAACACCTTTGGCAATATCCCCGGCGATCTGATGAACTTCGGGTTTCTCCTTTTGAACCCGGCGCGCCTGATGATTGATAAATATGTCGGTTTTATGGAAAACATGGACAACAAGGATTTTGTCGAAAACTTCGTGCGCATGGAACGATGGATTTTCGACAGTCCCGACGTTCCCGGAGAAACATTCCGCCAGTTTGTTGACGACTGCTACAAAAACAATCTGCTGATACAAAGTAAGATGCTGTTGGGGGGCAAGCGGGTGGACTTGAAAAAGCTCACCATGCCGCTGCTCAATTTCTTTGGCGAATATGACCATCTGGTCCCGCCCGAAGCCTGTAATCAACTGACCGCGGCCGTGGGCAGCACAGACAAGGAAGACATCTGCCTGGAAACCGGCCACATCGGCATTTACGTCAGTTCAAGATTTCAGAGACTCTTCGCGCCGAAAATTGTCCGATGGCTGAAGGAGCGCGATCAGGAAGAAACGGCGTCTGAAAAAACCGCACGGCCTGCAAAGATCAAAAAAGAGGCGCCGGTGGCGGTGGAAACTAAACCGAAAAGTCCGGCTGTCAAAAAAAAACCTGCGGTCAAGTCGTCAGGTTTAACAAAAAGCAAGTCGGGTAAACCCCAAATTTTACATCAGTCAACACCCGGAAAGGGCAAGTTATCACTGATACAAAAAATCGCTGAAGCCATATAAAAAGGGGAGAAAGAAATATGTCAAACGATGAAAGTTTTTTTAAAGCTTTAAGCAAGCTGAGCAGAGACATGGCCGCAACGGATGACCGTATGAAGATGGCGAATCTGATTGTCTCTACGGCGGTAAAAACCCTGAAAGCCAAGGCAGCCGCCGTCTTCCTGATAGATGATAATGCAGAAGGTTTTATTCACAACAAAGCCTTATGCCAAGTCGGTCTTTCCGAAAAATATATCCATGCGGGACCGGCCCATGCCATCAAAATCGGCCCGCAGCTGATGGAAGACGGCTATATGTATTTTCGTGACGCAACAACCGATAAACGGCTGGCCAACCATGAAAAGAAAAAAGCGGAAGGCATCGGATCGATTTTGTCCGTACCGGTCAAGGAAAAGGGCAGACTGATGGGTATTTTGAGCGTTTACACCAAAGAGATCCGTAAGTTCACCAAAGACGAAATTGATTTTCTCTCCATTCTGGCCGAACAGGGCGGCGCGGAACTTGAAAACGTCCTGCTGATCGGGAGACTGCGCCAGCAATCCAAAATCTTCCTGAAACTGGCTTCCAGCATCTCCGAAAGCCTGGACGTTAAAACCATTTTACAGGCCATGACGGAGGATCTGGTAAAACCCCTCCGGCTTAAAGCGGCAGCCGTCCAACTGCTCGATGAAGACAAACACAACCTGAAACGGGTGGCCTGTTTCGGCTTGAGCGAAAAATATCTGACCAAAGGGCCGATCGTAGCTGATAAGAACATGGCCGAAGCCCTGAAGGGCAAAACCATCGCTATTCATGATGTTTTAAACGACCCGGGAATCCAGTACAAGAAAGAAAAAAAGGAAGAAGGCATTCTTTCCATGCTTTATGTTCCAATCAAATCCAAAAATGATGTTATCGGGGTTCTCATTGTGTACAGCGGACGGCAAAGGAAATTCACGGAAGATGAAGTTCTGCTGCTGACCGCACTGGCTTATCAGGGCGGTCTGGCCATTAGTAATGCCTGCATGTACATGATAATCCAGGATGACATTAAGGATTTGAAGGAAAATATTTGGGGTCATAAAGCCTGGTTCTAGCACGTCACAACCCGTGCGCCGGGGTTCTTTGCTTTTTTGAAAAGAGAAGGAGGAGATGGGGTATGATCGCAGGGAAAAGAATTGATGAAATTAAAGTAGGAGACGCGGCGGAATTTGCCAAAACCGTCACGGAAACGGATATTTATTTATATGCGGGCATCACCGGTGATTTCAATCCGGCGCATGTCAACGAGGCCTATGCAAAAAATACTTTTTTCAAAACCCGCATCGCACACGGCATGCTCACGGCGGGTTTCATCTCCGCCATTATCGCCAACCAACTGCCCGGCCCCGGAACCATTTACATGAAACAGGAGTTGAGCTTTTTAGCGCCGGTGCGCATTGGCGACACCATTACGGCGCGCGTAGAAGTGATCGAATTAATGACTGAAAAAAATCGTGTTCGTTTGAAAACAACGTGCGCAAACCAGGATGGCGTCGTTGTGCTGGAGGGTGTTGGTCTGGTCAGCCCTCCCAAAGCTCCGAAAGCATAAGGTCAGTCTGCTGAACAGCATTAAGGGTTGTCAAAAAATAAAAAGGCCGCAGCGAAAAATCGCTGCGGCCTTTTTATGTGCCATATTATTTCTGAGCGAAAAATGTTTCAACTTTTTTGAAATTCTCATCTGCCGCCGCCTTGAATTCCTCACGGCCCTTCTTGTAGGTTTTGATCCAGTCGTTGATCAGCTTCTTGCCTTCTTCAGGGAAAAAAGCCGTCTGCTGCATCATGCTGCTCACCATTTTTTCAGTTTGATCCTGAATCACGGCCATTGCCTGATATGAGTTATCAAAAGCTGTTTTGTTAAAATCCACCATCTGTTTTGCGATCTGTTTGGGTTCCATTGTTTCCTCCTTAATTTTGTTGGTTGTTTATTTTTTATTATTGTTTGGCCGTTTTCTTACGGCTGATCTTTTCTTTTTTAACCGACGGTTTACGAGGGTCGGCGTCCTTAAGATCAGCGGTAACCTTTTTCGCTGGCTGACTTTCAGCGGGTGTCGAAAGCCCTGCCGACTTGACAACCTCATTGAATGACGATTCCATCTGATCCGTGGCACTCAAGAAATAATTCTCAACAAGCTTAAATCGGCTGTCCACACTTGCCCGGAATTCATCCAAACCATTTTTATAGGTATGAACCCAATCCTCAACCATTTTTTTCCCCTCTGACGGTATAAACGCCGATTTTTCCCAGAAAATACGCGTCATTTTTTCGGTATTTTCCTGAACCGTAATAACGACGTTAAAACTATCGTCAAAAGCCTTTTTGTTGAAATTTAGAATTTGCCTGATCATTTTGGAATCCATGCTCATCACCCTTTATTTAATTTTTTGTTTTTGTTTGGACGGTCTCAAGATTATACGTCAAAACTTCTTCCAGTTTTGAATAGCTCCGTTCGGCGGCTTCCTTGAAATCCATCGCACCCTTCTTACACATGCTGTTCCATTCATTGATCATCGACTTGGTTTGGAAAGGAACCCAAGGCGTCTGTTTCAAAAAACTATCCATGGCTTTGGAAGCGTTCTCCTGCAACATGACCATCGAATTAAAACCTGCTGCAAAGGCCTTTCTGTGGCCATCAATCATTTTCTTTGTAATTTCTTTTTTATCCATCATCATTTCTCCTTTCTTTGTTTTGTTCTGGATCTAATTATAATCAGTTTTTTGGGGTTGTCAATAGAATTTTGTTGCAGTGCACCATATTTTTGCTAATTACGGAGCTTCTTGAAAATTCTCATTATCACTATATATACAGTTATTTATAAAAAAAGACCATTCTATGCTTAAAATTTTAATTATTTTATGTTGCAATCTTCATCATAATTGCATAGAGAATAAAAGAAAGGACGCTCCTGATGGATAAAAACATACTGCTACTGAAAAAATACACCAACCGCAGGCTGTACGATACGGAAAAAAGTATTTATGTTACGCTGGATTACGTAACAGAGACCATCCGAAAGGGCCGTAAGATTCAGGTGACGGACGCCAAAACCGGCGAAGATGTTACCCCGGCTATTCTCACGCAAATTGTTCTGGAAGAGGCCCGTAAAAAGAAATTTCTTTTACCCCCACCCCTGCTCTATCTGATTATCCAATACGGCGAAAATGTCCTCACGGATTTTTTTGAGAAATATCTCGAGCAGACGATTCGTAATTATCTGTTATTCCGAAATGTTGCCGATGATCAGTTCAAAAAGTGGCTCGACTATGGCGAAAACTACCCCAAAATGGATCCCCAGGCCATGTCCGGTCTTTCACCCTTCAAACCTCTTTTTGATCTATTTGGAGCTGAAAAACAAAAAAAACAGCAGGACGACAAATCATAACCCCGTCTGTCCTGCGATTATTGCCTTGACATTATGCTGTGCATTTCTTAACATGCCGCAAATTTAGAAGGTTTCCACTTTTCAGGCCATGTACTCGAAAAAAATAGTTATTCGCTATACACCAGAAGTCGTTCAGCAGCCGGTTATCTATCTATTGTCTCAAAAGCACAATCTGGTCTTTAATATTCTCAAAGCAAGAATCTATCCGCGCCGCGAAGGCGTCATTGTACTGGAACTATCCGGGAAGAAAGAAGATTTCGACCGCGGTCTTCGTTTTCTTAAAGAAATGGGACTGAAGGTTGAATCGCTTTCCAAAAGCGTGAGTCAGAATTGCGATAAATGCGTTCATTGCGGCGCCTGCACCGGGTTTTGCCCCACCGGCGCCTTAACCTTCGAAAAACAGACACAAAAAGTTTTATTTGACCCTGAAAAGTGTAACGGATGCGAACTTTGTGTCTCCGCCTGCCCCGTACGCGCCATGGAAATTAATTTATTGTAGTCTGGATTAAATACACCTTTTCATATATAAAACAAATCCGCACCAATAAAAGTTCATTATTGTTCTTTTTATGAAATTTTTTTCCGATCAAAACATCTCACATCCTCTAGGAGGCACCGAAAATTCATATGACCACAGGTAAAACCGGTTTCGACAATGAAAAATATATAGCTCAACAGACTGAATCCATATTAAAGCGTGTTGAAAAATTTAACAATAAACTCTATCTGGAATTCGGCGGCAAGCTGCTTTATGATTATCACGCAGCCCGAGTGCTGCCCGGTTATGACCCCAATGTCAAAATGCGGCTTATCAAAAAATTGAAAGACCGGGCGGACATTTTACTTTGCATCTATGCAGGCGACATCGAACGGAAAAAAATTCGCGCGGACTTTGGCATCACTTACGACACGGACGCCATGAAACTGATCGATGATCTGCGCGGCTGGGACATTAACGTAATGGGCGTTGTCATTACCCGGTTTGAAAATCAGCCTTCCGCTGTTTTATTTAAGAACAAGCTCGAACGTCGCGGCATCCGGGTCTTCACGCACCGTTACACGAAAGGCTATCCCACCAACGTGGATTTGATCGTCAGCGATGAAGGCTACGGCGCCAATGAACATATTCCCACGGAAAAACCCCTGGTGATTGTCACAGGGCCGGGGCCGGGCAGTGGAAAACTGGCGACCTGCCTATCGCAACTTTATCACGATTACAAAAGAGGCGTTAAATCCGGCTACGCCAAATTTGAAACGTTTCCGATCTGGAACATTCCGCTCAAACATCCAGTCAATGTCGCCTATGAAGCAGCGACGGCCGATATTCGCGATTTCAACCAGATTGACCCGTTTCATCTGGAGGCCTACGGTGAAGCCCTGGTCAATTACAATCGCGACGTTGAAGTTTTTCCGGTTGTAAAAAGAATTCTGGAAAAGATCACCGGCGAGGCGTCATTCTACCAGTCTCCCACCGATATGGGCGTCAACCGCGCCGGATTTGCCATCACAAATGATGACGTCACAAAAGAAGCGTCCAAACAGGAAATGATCCGCCGCTATTTCCGTTACCGCTGTGAATATGCCATGGGATTTTCCGATAAAGAAACGGTTCAGCGCGTGGAATTATTGCTGAATGATTTCAATTTAAAACCGGAGGACCGGCTGGTGGTGACCCCGGCTCGCAGGGCGGCCGAGGAAGCATTGGAAGATGACAGAGGAAATGAAGGCATCTTCTGCGGCGCGGCAATCGAGCTTGCGGATGGTTCCATCATCACTGGCAACAACTCCCCTTTAATGCACGCTGCCTCCAGCGTGGTGATCCATGCCATCAAGCATTTGGCGGGGATTCCAGATAAAATTAAGCTGTTACCACCCAACATTACCGATTCAATCGGCAAACTGAAAACGGAAATTTTAAACGAGAAAAACGTCAGCCTCGACCTGGAAGAAGCGCTCATTGCGCTTGCCATCAGCGCCACGACCAATCCGGCAGCGGAACTGGCCCTGGAAAAATTGAAGGAATTAAATAATTGTGAAGTTCATATCACCCATATTCCCACACCCGGCGATGAAGCGGGATTAAGACGAATGGGCGTCAATCTGACCAGCGATCCGAATTTTTCGACCAACGATCTTTTTATTACATAGCCGCATTATTTTCCGGCTTCCTTCTTCGACGCGTCCAGCATTTTATTGATATCCCCCGGGGTTTTTTTGGCTTTATCCGCCAGGCTTTTGGTATCACGCCATAAGCTGCTGAACTTATCCCACACCTGTTCTCCGCCGGTTTTGAATGTCTGAACGGATTGCTTGATTTTTTCCGGCATGGGCGCGGGATCTTTGAAAAAACTCACCCCGCCAAACAGCAGAATGACGACGAGCAGAATGATCGCTAATTTAATGAATTTGCTTAAAATAAAATACAGAATCATGATAACGGAAAAAATCGTCAGCAAGGTAAAGACCGTCGGATTCGCCGCCAAATAAGATGATATGGATTCCATAATTAAAACTCCCCCCCGGATTGCTACATATTATTGACGGTAATTTAGCTCATTTTCGTCACAAAATCCATTTTTTGTTTATCTTGACAAAGAGCAAGTTGCCTCATAGATAGACGCCGGATAAAAAACGAAAAGGAAATAAAAAGCCATTGAACAATGACACAAGGATCATTAAAGTTGCCCTGACCACCTTAGGCTGCAAGGTTAATCAGTGTGACACGGCGGCGCTGACCCTTGATCTGCAATCCGCTGATTTTTCGCTGGTGCCTTTTAACACTTTTGCGGACGCTTATATCATCAACACATGCAGTGTCACCGCTTTTGCCGATTTTCAGGCGCGCCAGCTCATCCGCAGAGCGCAGCGCTTGAATCCCCGCGCCCGCATTATTGTCACCGGCTGCTACGCGCAGACACAGGCCGAAAAGCTGGCCCAAATCGACGGCGTCACCTTCGTCGTGG
>CAYVFA010000044.1:0-16190 GCA_964450075.1 uncultured Smithella sp. | reverse complement strand
TTACCTACAGGCTCACCGGCGAGTTTGTCGATTCGGTCGCCAACAATGTCGGCTATCTTCCCTTCGACAACAAAACTTATCAATGGGCGGGGAGATTCGATTTAAAATGGCGGCTTTTTCCCATTGAAAAGGAGAAACTGCCCCGGCTTATTAAACCCTCTGAAACCCTCGGGAAAATAACCAGGCGCGCCGCGGAAGAAACCGGCATCCCCGAAGGGTTGCCGTTGATTGCCGCCGGGACGGACAAGGGTTGCGAAATGCTGGGGGCCGGCTGCCTGACGCCGGAAACCGGCTGCCTGAGTTTCGGGACAACTGCCACTTTTAACACCACAACCCAAAAGTATATTGAGCTGATGTCGATGATTCCGCCTTTTCCTGCTTCCGTGCCCGACACCTATTACACGGAAGTCATGATTTATCGGGGCTTCTGGATGGTCAGCTGGTTTCGGGACGAATTCGGGATCATGGAGCGGCAGATAGCCGCGAAACAAAATATTGTTCCCGAAAAACTTTTTGACGGGCTGATCGAAAAAGTGCCGCCCGGTTGCCTGGGGCTGATGCTTCAGCCTTACTGGTCGCCGGGCATTAACACGGATCCGTTTGCCAAGGGCTCGATCATCGGTTTCGGGGACGTGCACAACCGTGCTTATTTGTACCGCGCTATTTTAGAGGGGCTGGTTTACGGGTTGCGCGAAGGAGCGGAATTTACCCAGAAGCGGACGAAAACGCCCATTACCCGGCTTAAAGTGTCAGGCGGCGGATCGCAAAGCGACATGGCGATGCGGATTACCGCCGACGTGTTTGGCATTCCTGCGGAACGTCCCCATACCTATGAAACATCCGCGCTGGGCGCCGCCATCGACGCGGCGGTGGGCATCGGTCTTTATCCGGATTTTCCCTCTGCGGTAAAAGCCATGACCCGCGTCAAGGAGGTTTTTGAACCTGTTCCGGAAAATCACCGCCTTTACGATCGCCTCTACCGGGAAGTTTATCTCTCCATGTATGAACGCCTGAGACCGTTGCTGGCAAAAATTCACGAAATCACGGGGTATCCGTGAGGATATCTTTGCCTTCAAACGTCAGTCTCCTGTCAGCCATCCCTGCTCAATTTTCTCCAGAGGTTAAACCCGGAGAAAGGCCGGATGGTTCGTTCGGTTTGGTATTCGCGGGCGAAGTAAGCGATCAGATGTCGGCCGCCATCTTTCCATTGAGTCTCTTCCGTTAAAAGGCGCATGATAAAATTGCCTCGCCCTTGGGGTTTCAACAAATTATCTTTGCGGGTCGGATCATAAATAGCTTTGTAGTCAAAGCCATTGCCTTCGTCAATAACTTCCAGCACGGCATCGTTGCCGTAACAGCGGCGCACGACGATCATTTTTTTCGGGTCTTCACGGTTGCCGTGGACCCAGGCGTTGACCATCGCTTCATCCAGAACCATGCGCAATCTTGTCTCCGGCTGAGAAAAACCCCTCTCCTTCCATTCCGCGCTGATTTTCTGAAACAACCGATTGACGCAATGGTCCATATCTCCGAGGTTTTGCGGACGGACAATGTCTTCATACTCATAATTCCCGCACTCCAGCTCGATGCCCATCAGGGTGATGTCATCATAAAGACTTCGGGGAATCACCAGGCTGTCTCCTTCCTGACCGTTGATGCGGTTGAATATCCGCGCCATCAGGATGGAAACGGGCAGGCCGGACTCTTTCCGGACAATGTCGGAAACCATGTCTTTCATGTCTTCGGCATTGAGCACCGGCTTGCCGGACATGTGCGGCATATCGGTAAGCCCGTCCGTGAAAAATATCATTTTGTCGCCTTTTTGCAACTGAATCTCTGAACTCATGAAATCCACGCTCTGGAAAACGCCAATGGGCAGATTTCTGGCCTGACTCTCCAGAGAAGGCAGACAGACGACATCCCGGCCACGGATGAACAGAAAGGCTGGATGCCCGGATGAAACATATTGCATTTTCAAGTTTTCGTGGTTGATTTCGGCGTCAATCGAGGTGAAAAAGTTGTCGTCCCCGAAAAAGGATAAATCGCAGATTTCTTTGTTCAGGCGGGTAATGGTTTCTTCAATGGGCAAATCAGGCGTCTGTACCAAGAGGGCGTTGTGAATCAGATCGGTGATGATGCTGCGCAAAATACAGCTGACCTCGTGTCCCGATTGATCTTTTAAACTGACGGCGGTCTTGGATATGCCGGGACGCCTCACGGGAAAATCCTTGATGAAAAAATGATCGCCGCCTTCGGCATAGCAGGGAAGGTAACAGGCGGTAAAGAACAGGATGATGTTGTCCGGAAGTCGGGTGTGGCGGTTGGGTCGATAGTTGATCATGGACAAAATGTTTTTAGCCAAATCAATGTTGATCTCCTGCTTCTGAAACAGCTCTTTTAAATTGCTGTTGGCCGCCGTCAGCTCGTAGGTCCGCTCGGCCACCCGCTGTTCCAGTTCCGCATGCGCAAGACGCAAGGCCTCCGTTGCGCGTTTACGGGTGATGGCCATACCCGCGATGTAGGTAAATGTTTTTAACGCGTCATCGGGCAGAGCCGGTTCATCTGCCGGTAAGTAGATAACGCATGTACCCAGAACTTCTTCGGCGTAAATGATCGGCAGGGCAATGATCAGCGGATGTCCGAAAGCTTCCATGACTGCATCGGAAACCTCCCGTGGGATCACCCCAAAGGAAAGATCGCAGATATCTTTCGGTTTTAGGATACGCTCTTTCAGCATTTGGGCCAAGTCCTGGTTGCCCACCGGCATACGCATTTCAAATAATTCCGGTCCGAAAAAGGGGTTAAAGCGTTCGGCGTATTCGGGATTCATCGACAGAGATTTCAGAGTCAGTTCGCTGGTTGACGGGTGATAAATTGAAAAATTAGTGGCCATTGCCACGGTCAGCATGCGCAGGGATTCGGCAATTTTATGATTCAGGTCTTTGACGCTGAGCGCTTCGGTAAACGTAATCGAAATTGCATTGAGTTTTTCATGGTAGGAAGCCAGCTTCAGCAAATTATGCTCGTTTTGCTGAAGGGCCTGTTCCGCTTTTTTCCGCTCAGTGATATTGCGGCAGACATTAACAATGCCCAAAGGAACTCCTTCTTCATTGTGCAGAAAATTACTGTTGACTTCAAAGGGAACCCGGCTGCCATCTTTCATGATGATTCTGAATTCCCTGGGGCCTGATTTGTTTTCCATCATCAGCGATGAGTTTTGGATGACTTGGGCCTGGTCTTCGGGGGCAATAAACTCCAGTATATGCCGCCCTTCAACTTCATCTCGCTTAAAACCGCTGATCTGGAGTGTATTTTCATTAACATAGAGGATCATGCCTTCCAGATTAGTGCGAAAAATCATATCTGGAATTGCATTGACCAGGCTGGTAAAAATTTCCCGGCTTTGCCTAAGGGCCTCTTCCATGCGCCGACGTTCGGTTGTGTCCCGGGCAATTCCCAGAAAACCGGTGGGCACGCCTTTGGCGTTTCTAAGCAGCGTTACGATAATATCCATCCACAGCGTAGATCTATCGCTTCGGACTGATTCAATTTCTGTCTCTACCAAAATTTCTTCATGCGGGTTGGCCAGTCGCTCCGGGGTCAGGTGTTTCCCGATCAATTCCTGCACGGATTGGAAAGATGCCGGTGTCAAATGCCGCTCCCATGGGCGGCGCTTTAGTTCTTCGACAGGGAACCCCCAGATCTTTTCCACAGAAGGAGAAATCCATGTGGTATGCAGGTTCATGTCCATGAGCCAGATGGTGTCCCGAATGTTATCGGTGATCAGACGGAATCTCTGGTCATTTTCCAGTAGAGCGTTTTCTGCTTGCCTGCGCACATCGATTTCCTGCTCGAGCGCCAGATTGATTCTGTTGATCTCTTCTTGTTCCGCTTCGATTTGTTTGGTCAAAAAATAATTGCCCCGGGCGAAGTATTCCAGGGAGTAGCAGGCAATCATGCCCATAATGTTGGCGCTGACAAAAAAGAAGTTATTATTGATGATAACAGCCAGCGGCGCCGCGATGATTCCGATGGCGGCTACTTGATAAAAAAATACCAGCACCCAGCCAATAAGAGATGCCCATAGAAAAGGGATGCGGGCAAACGCATAGCTCCACATGAAAAGAAGCATGATGCCCGCATAATAGGAATAATTGACCGGAGCCGGAGCGATGACAATCATCCAGATGATGCCTATTCCGGCCAGAATGGTAACAGCGGAGAGCAGAGGATTGGCGTACTTTCTGAATGATTTTGTAAAAGACAGCAAAAACACAGCGAGCAGTGCTGGATCAACCACAAAGAAGCGGATAAACCAGATATCCGCTCTTTTTTCAGGCATGAGCAGAGCGTCCAGAATTCCGAAAAGCGAGTAAAATAGAACCGCAATCAACAATGCCGCTCGGTTGATGCGCAGTGAAGCCCGGAAAAAATCGTGTTGAAAAAGTTCTTCCAGATGCGACGACTCTCCGGAAAATTTCAATGTCAGAGGATGCAGGTTCATTTTGGTAGCTTGTGTATCCTTCATTTAGCTGTAATTGTAAAGATCGTATTGAGTTTCAATTCCTTGAAAAGACGGAATAAATCCGGTTGTAAATGGGTTACCGACATGCTTCCGCCGTGAACGGCCAGGTTTTTGTAAAAGAGCAGCAATTTACCGATGCCGGAGCTTCCGATATATCCAACCTGATTAAAATCAATTTCCACTTTTTTCAGTTGGTTCATTTCCTGAAGCTTGCTTTTCAATATTTCCGACCCTTTTTCGTCAATGTCTCCGATGATCTCAATTCGGCCCTGATCTCCGTTTTGTGACACATTAAAGTCCATAGTCATTCTCCTTTAGGGGGCCAACTTCCGGCGCGGGGAAGAGGGCAACTCGCTAAATATGACATTTGACGGCAGGTTCAATCATTGTGATTGAACCTGCCGCAGTCATTTTTCGTTTGATCATCCGAATTCTTTCACCAACCGAGCGCCTTCATCATTTTGACCTTTCGCTTCAGCGGCTGCGTCGCGCAGCGCAACGATCCTCCTTGCCCATTGTGCGTCCCGAAAAAGACACGGTGGACTTTGATGCCCCGCTTTTCGAGTTCGGCCTGGATGGTTCGGTTGTCATTGTGCCGGTTGTACGACAAAATGTAGTTGCGGGAATTGACGGGAACGCCGTTGACGGCCAGTCGCTGAACATCTGCCAGGCTCACTTTGATCAGATCCCAGCCCTTGAGCTCTTTGGGCAAGCCGTCAACGAAGGCTTCTTCGCAAACGATAGCCAGTCCCCTGCGTGGCACGGAAAGCACACAATCCAAATGCAGCACACTTTCTACAAGACGAACGCGTGTTACCGTATATTGATCGCCTAAAATATTTTTGAGCCACTGATAGCCGGCCTTGTTGGATCCTACGCTGGGATTTTGCGTATTGCCGACAAGAACGGTTCTGCCCAGCACGATGACGTCGCCTCCCTCCAGAAACGGCGTGTCCTTGCGGGCAGGTTTAAGCAACTCCGTGTGCGGCATGGAAAACCACTTGACTGCCGAGTCGGAACATTTTTCGGACAGAATATCCCGGAAGCCGGATATGTCCACCTTACGAATCGGTGTCCGCAAATTGAACTCGATGACGTTGCTGCCAATCACGGCCATGTTATCCCGGGGGAAGTCCTGGCTGAAACCGTTGAGGAGCACATCCGCACCGTAATATTCTTTGATGAAATCGACGGTAATCTCCGTCGGACGGAAGACCTTGACGCCTAGAGACTTCAATATTTCGATGAAAGCCTGATTTTCCTCCTCCAGCATCTGCGTCTCGCTTTTCCCCGTTTCGGGGTTGATCATCTCCGTCCAGAGCATCCCTGCGGTTTTCCGGGCATAATCCGCTTCATCTTTCGGCAATACTTTAAGCGCGTCGGCAAACCATTTCGCGTCCAGTGACGGCGACATGCCGTAGGGCAGGCCGACAATCACCTCCTTCAGATCGCCGTATTCGTAATCTACATAAACAGACGGTTCCGCTGCATTTGCGGATCGGACGGAAACCGGGAACACCCAGAACGCAAGAACCGCGCATAAAACCACAATCACCTTTTTCATGACATCCCTCCGGGTTATATTGAACCTGTCGCGAATGCTCGTCATTTTTCGCCATTCGCACGCGTGCCCTTCCGGGCAGGGTAGTCTATCTCAATCGTTATCAATCCATATGTTCCAAGGATAATTTCGCCGGCTGCTTTCCCAGCAGCACCATACCGAAATGTTCGTATTTCTCATTGGTTTTTGTGTCAATGTCATGCCAGCGCGCCAGAAATTCGCGTTCCCTGAGCCATGTCCGGCGAATGGTTGCGGGATCTTCAAACAGCAAAACATCCTTGTTGAGTCCAATGATAATCGCGTAATGGCCGTTGTCCCAGTCGCGGCGCCAGTCATCCAGCGTCATGTAGCGTTCGGCCCAGGCCTGCAGGAGCACAATGACGGGTGTTCCGGCGTCCACGTACTGTTTAACCTGATTGAGTGACCATTGCGTGCCGGATTTGACCTCGAATCCGTAGCTTTGCGCAGCTGCAATCATGGCCTGCGGCGGTGTGCCGCTTTCCTCGGTCGTGCCCAGCGCCTGCACCAGTTCATCGCGATCGACCTCCACGCCGTAATAGGTCATCACGGTCTGGAGCGCCTGAACGCCGCAGTCATAATCATAGATTTGTTTTCCGAGATGCAGGTCGATCATCGAAACTTTTTGCGATTCCTGAAGGGACTGGATCGTCTGGGTGAGTGATTCGGCGAATACGCGCCTCAGGCGGTTGATCTGGGTGACATTGGGTGTCCCGTCTTCATTTTTGTAGAGGCGTTCGTTGGTTTCCTGAATGAACGCGGGGGCGCGCGCACCGATTCTTTTCATGGCATTAACGGAATGTGAGGCGCAGACGTGGCCGTGTACTTTGATGTATTCCGAAGCGTTCACGGTGACCAGCACATCCGGCAGCTGTTTGCGCAGTTCAGCGGCGTAGGTTTCGACAAAAATATCAGGACAATAATACAGCGGTTTCTCATCGCGGTCCGTGTGCTGAAAATTCATTAAATCGATTTGATGGTCGGCGACGCCGCGGGCGGTGATCGTGGAATGGCCGTCAAAGATCAGGCCTGCACCGGCGGAGATATTTTCTTCGATGCCGCGGTGAAAGGGTTTGAGATATTTATCCGACCAGGCGCCTCGCATGGATGCCGACGGTTCGTATGCGCTGCGGTAAATCGGACGGCCAAAAACGTCCTTGATCGGAACGCACTCGTCGATATCCGCGGGGTCACGGTTGGCGTCCAGCAGAATGCTGCAATACGGAAAGATCAACTGCCGGTTGCCGAGAATATCGCGAAAATCATACAGCCACTGGGTGTACCAGTCAACGTTTTTTAAAAGTGAGGTAAAATCGTCCGTCAAGTCTTCCAGTGAAATCTCCGGCGGAATGGCGACGCCGCTATGTGGTACAACCACTAAAATGTCTGATCCCGTCATATCGATAACCTTTCCTGAGGATATGTCGTTTTGCGTCCCATAATGATTGCCAGCATTGTAGCTCTTTTTCCTGTCTTTGGAAATGCAAAATAAGTTAAATAGTATCATATGTTTATCTTTATTTATTGACAGAAATGACCGTTCTTCTTATAGTCTGTGCCATTAAAGCAAAGTGTTTACCCCGAATCCATGAACCGTCCATCCCGACTGCAAAAAGCGCCTTTTTCAGGCTGGCTGACGCTAGCGGGTGCCATGCTGGCCTATGGGAGTATTTGCGGGAACGTCACGTACGCTTTCGGTGTGTTTCTGCCGTCTATGAGTGAAACATTTGCCTGGAGCCGTTCCGTGCTGTCCGGTCCCTACACCCTCTACCTCATCATTGGTGGCATGTTGGGGCCAGTGGCCGGATCGACCATTGCCAGGTTTGGCGCACGGAGAAATATTATTCTGGGAAATACTGTCGCGGTCCTTGGGTTGCTGGGCATGTCACAGGTCAGTGAAATCTGGCACGCCTATCTTTTTTTCGGCGTGATGGGAGGCCTTGCCCTGGCCTTTGCCGAATTCTTGTCTGTCACCACGGTGATTAATCACTGGTTTATCCGGAAAAGATCGTTGGCTCTCGGGTTTGTGTTTGCCGCCGGCGGCGCCGGTGGATTTTTTCTGCCGCCGTTCATCAGTTGGATGATGAGTGGCTTCGGCTGGCGCTGGACATGGGTTTGCCTGGCTGGTTGCCACTTGCTTCTGGCCGTCATTGTGGCCGCTCTGCTGATCCGGAACAAGCCGGAAGAAGAAGGTCAATTTCCGGACGGACACGCATCGCAAGAGCAGTTTGAACAGTCGCTCCTTTCGACAAAAAACGGTGTTTATCAAACAAGCGAAGATTGGAGCCTCCATGACGCGCTCCGGACGCCCGTTCTCTGGATTCTTCTGGTGTTGTTTTCCGTGCTGTTATTTGCCACCAATATGATGACCACTCACCAGGTTGCTTATCTACAGGATTTGAAATATTCACCGATGGTGTCCGCCACGGCTCTGGGATTGATGCTGGGGATGAGCATCCTGGGCAGGATTCTGAGCGGTGTGTTGGGGATGCGGTTTAAAGGGCGGTATCTGGCGGCTTTCTTTATGGCCTGTCTGGGATTGGGGATTGTGTCGTTGATGAATGCCGGGACAATTGTTTTTGTTTATCTCTACTCGATCCTGACCGGTATTGGATTTGGCGGGATGATTGTGCTACTGCCCCATACGATGGGCGCCTATTTTGGACGCAAACACTATTCCCGCATTGTCGGCTGGACGACCCCCGTCGTAACATTGGCCAGTGCGGCAAGCCCGTTGATGGCAGGATTTTTCTATGACCAAACGGGTCATTATATGCTGCCCTTCGGGATCACGGCAGCGCTGATCTTTGGCTGCGTCTTTCTGGCCATGCGGATGCGGCCGCCTCGCAGGCCCGCAGCTATTTTTTAGATTATTTTAATGATCCACCCCATTTGCGTTTTTCTAAATCGGGAAATCTGTGTAGGAGTAAAGTATGAAAAATGATCAGGGAATGATGGTTGCCGTTCAGGTTAGCCTTATCTGTAATGTTGTTCTTTTTGTCATCAAACTCATTACCTTGCTGATCGTCAATTCGCTGGCTGTTGCCGCCGATCTGGGTATATCCGTCATCGCTCTGGTGGTGTCCGGCATTCTCTATTATGCGATTAAAATGTCGAATAAGCCTGCCGATCTTCTCCATAATTATGGATACGGCAAAATTGAAAATGTCACGGAAGCTATTGAAGGCATTGTTTTAATCGGCCTGGCGCTGGCCATGTCCGTTCAGGCTATTGTTAAACTTGTGAACCCCGGCGAGGGTGTGCATTCTCCGATGATCGGTCTGGTGGCCAGTGTCCTGGGGGTGCTGATCAACTTCTGGGGATCCCGCTTTATCCTGAAACTGGGCGAACGGCATGCCTCGCCGGCTCTGAGGGCTGAAGGTATTCATTTCCGGCTGGAGGGATTTATTTCTCTTTCGATTACAGCGGCCTTCGCCCTGGTGATATTTTTCGAATATTCCGGGTTTTCATTGCTTGCCAAATATGTTGATCCCCTGGCGACTTTGCTCGTGAGCGCAGCGATCACCTTGCCTTCCGCCCGTCTGCTCAAGGAAGCCTTTATGAAACTTCTGGACGCTTCCATTGGAGAAGAAAGTCAGCTGAATGTTATCAAGGCGCTTGTTTGCCACTATGACCAGTACTGTGATTTTAAAAATATTCGCACAAGGTCGGCAGGACGCAGGCAGTTTGTGGACATCCACCTGATCATGCCGGATCATGTTTCCATCAATCATGCGCATCATATTACGATGGCGCTGAAGCGAGATATTGCCGCCGCCATTGCGGAATGTGAAGTGACGGTGCACATGGAGCCCTGCAAAAGGGATTGTGCGTATGTGAAAAATAATCAACCCTGTCCTTATGCCGGCCTTTAAAAGCGCCTGTTATCTTCGGTCTTTTTTTCGAAATAGCTTTTAATATTTTCCGCTGTACGCGTGATGAGCAGGCGTCGCGCTTCGATGCTGGCCCAGGCAATGTGCGGGGTGATGTAGAGCTTTTCTTTGTGTTGGACTTTCAAGAGCGGACTGTCCGGCGCAATAGGTTCGGAAGTCAACACATCCAGCGCCGCTCCGGCAATCCGGTTTTCATCGATGATTTTTGCCAGTGCCGCCTCATCCACAATACCGCCCCGTCCCATGTTTAAAAGATAGGCCGTCGGTTTCATCAGCCTTAGCCGGGATTCATTCAGCAGATTCCTGGTCTGGTCGTTTAACGGACAATGAATCGAAACCACATCGGCTAAGCCGAGCAGCTCGTCAAGCGGCAGGTGCTGATAACCCGACGCCGCCATATTTTTCCCCGATGTTGAAAAATAGACAACCCGTGCCCCGAATGCTTCCGCGACCTGCGCCACGCGTTTGCCGATCGCTCCCATTCCGATGATGCCGAAGCGTTTGTCTTTCAATTCCCAGAACGCACGATCCAGATGCGTAAATACCGGACTTGCCGCGTACTGGCCGGATTGGACATAATCATCATGGTAGCGGCTGGCGTGGAGCAGATAGAAAAGCATGGCAAAAGTACACTGTGTGACGGATTCGGTGGAATAGCCTGCGACATTTTTTACGGTAATTCCTTTGGATGCCGCATACTCCAGATCGATATTGTTCATGCCGGTGGCGGTCACGCAGATCAGTTTCGTTTCCGGGCAGGCGTCCATCACGTCGCGGTCAATCACGACTTTGTTGGTAATCACCACCTGATGCCCGCTGATGTGCGAAATGCGCAAGGCGGGTGGGGTCAGTTCGTGAGCGGTGTAATCTCCCAGTGCTGAAATTTCTGCGAGATTATCGACGTTGCCCACGGTCACGGCGTCCAGAAAAACTATTTTAAAGGGTTGGCTCATAATGTTCTTTTGCTCCGCAATTTTTTAAAAACTCAGAGGTTCTCTTATTTGTTTTCGGCAATGAATTTGAGCGGCTTCACCATCTGCTCTTTGAGGATTTTCAAAAATTTTTTTCGTACGAGTGGAATCCGGGTCATCAGCATCATGAAAGCGTTCATGCGCCGTGCCTTGTAGTTTTTTTGCGGAAAATCAAAATATCCATGTTTTTTGTAGTAGCGATAATCGGCCTGAAAAACAAAACGCAGCATCCCGTAAACCTCGTCGCGGAATATTTTCCGGCCGCCGACGCCCAGAAAAGTCATGGGCGGCGCGTAATTTTGCGCGGCAGGGCGGACCAGAGTTCCTGCAAGCTCCGACAGCAGCGCGTCGATCTTGCCCGAATCTCCGGATTCATCCGTGACGATCAAGGCCAGATTGGCTTCCTGAAATTCTCCGTAGGTGTTGAGAATCTGGCGCAGGTTGGGAATCTGACCCAGCGGCCCGGAAATCACAAAGGCGATTTGTTTGCCTGCGAGCGTCGGCATATGCGTGTTGAAAAACGAACGGTCGAAGTAGGTCTTCCACCGCGAGGAGAGATAACGGTCGAAAATCGCGCCCGCAAACACGACGACGTCCGCCTTTTTGATTTTTTCGTTGTAGAAATCTTTGTAGCCGTCCTTGCCGTCGTACTCGCAGACATTGTCCAGACCGCATTTGCAGCAGCCCAGGCAGCCACCTTTGATATCAACGTCCATCAGGTTGACGACTTCGACAGGTCCGCTGAAATTTGCGGTCAGGGCGTCAACCATCGCGTCGATGTTGCCTGACGGTTTCTGCCCGTCTTTCATGATGAGAATCTTTTTGCCCATAGCGTCGGCGCTGCCCCTGGTCTTCCCGGGTTCGTAAACGAATTTTTGTGCTGCAAGCGGTGGATAAACGAGGGCTGTGGGAGCCTGGCGGGAAACGGCATCGAGAAAAAGTCCCATGAAGCCAAGCCAGCGGGTTCGCTCCGCTCTTTTCATCAGGTCGTACATGGCGGGCGAATATGCGCCCTGATATTTCATCCCCAGATCGTCGCAGATCGAATGAATGTAGTTGTGTGCCGTATGGTCGAAAAAGTGAACCGACGTGGAAAGAGATGCCGTGTATTTACCGGAAAAGGCTGCCTCCTGTTTTCTTTCAAAGATCAGTTCGATGAACCGCTTGTATTGCGAACACACCAGCAGAAAATAAAGGGGAAAAGACCATAAGACCGCGTCAGCTTTTTTTACCGCTTCGAGGAGGCCGCTAAACGCTTTTTCGTCTTTTTCCAGTTTCCGGATCGTTTGCGCGACATGAAATGTTTCAAAAGTATGATCGGGAAATTTGCGGGTGGCAAAGCGGACATACTGGAGTGTGACGCTGAGTTCCCCTTTGGGGCTGCCGTTTAAGACGACAATATTCATAAATAAAAATTCCTTTCTGCCCGATGGTATCGGATATTATCCTGATGCCCGGGAAGATCTTTATCAGGAAGGCTCTTTGTAAAAGCAAAAACGGTTTCGGCCTGTATTTTTCGCTTCGTACATGGCTTTATCCGCTTTGTTAATCAGGGTATCCATATCGTCGCCATGATCCGGATACATGGCAACGCCCAGGCTTGCCGTCACATAGGCGTCCACGGTATCCAGACGAAACGGCTGATAAAAGGACGCCACGATTTTCTCGGCGACCTGCCTGGCTTCTTCAAAAGAGTTTAAAGACGAAAGAGCAACAGAAAATTCATCGCCGCCCTGACGGGCAACCGTATCCGTGTCCCTGACCTTATCCGCCAGCCGGTCGGCTACTTCTTTCAACAGCATATCGCCCGCCGCGTGCCCCCACCGGTCATTAACATCCTTGAAATAATCAAGATCGAGAACCATGACGGCGACCATTTTCTGGGCCCGCTTGGCTCTTTTGATCGCCATATTGAGGCGGTCGGTAAAAAGAATCCGGTTGGCAAGATTGGTTAAGGAATCGTGGAAAGCCTGCCTGCGGATGCCTTCCTCCGCTTTGCGCCTTGTTGTGATGTCGCTCATGATTCCCCGGAATCCCTTGGGATTGCCTTCGGCATCACGGGCAATGCTGACGGACAATTCAACGTGCCGGAGCGCTCCGCTCTTATTGATAACATCCCATTCCATTTTGCTGATGGGCTTGCCTGTTTTATAAACCTGCGAAAAAGACCGAAAGGCGATATCGGCATTCTTTTTATCCACGTATCGTTTGTAAGGGCCTCCCCGCATTTCCTCCTGCCGGTATCCGAATAACTCCAGGAGGGCGTTATTGTACAGGAGCAGATTACCTCTTAAATCGGTTTCGTAATAAGCGTCGGTAATGGAATCGATGATGGTTTTGGAACGTTCTTCACTTTGTTTTAATGCGTCTTCGGCGCGTTTTTGTAAAGAAATATCCATTTGACAGCCCAGCGTGGCCATTTGGTATTTATATTCAATGGGGGTAACGGTTCCTACATACCATAGAATTGCGCCTTTTTTAGTGACAACACGGTATTCATAAGGGGCAACGGTTTCTCCGCGCATCATGGCCCGAGCGCTCTTTCTGACATGCTCCCGATCATCCGGATGGACCATAAACAGCGAATCTGCGCCGGTAACGTCATCCGCCGTGTATCCCGTATTTTCAAGAAAACGCTGATTGGCCCAGCAAAAGCACTTTTTCTGAACAATAAAAATGCCGATGGGTGATTTTTCGGCCAGAGTCGCGTACAGTTGTTCGGCCAGTTTCCAGTCCGTAATATTTTTAGAGATGATGGAGACGGCGACAATTTCCCCTTGACCGGCAGATTCCTTCACCGGGCTGAACGTGCGCAGGAATTCTCCCCCGTCTCTGTGACTGGAATGCGGGTGCTGAAATGATTGACCTGTTGCAAAGACTTCCGCCACATGCGCGGCAAAAATATCTGTCTCCTCAGCGGAATGAAATTCACTGTAATTTCTCAAGGCGAGTTCGTCCGGTTGCAAACCAATCCGCGAGCAGTGTTTGGGGTTGACGTAAAGATAGCGGCACTTTTTGTCCACCAGATAGATGGAATCGCTTGTGGCTTCCACCAGACTCCGGTAAATATCATCCATTTGCCGGGGCGCTTTCGTTTCTGTTTTCAGGGGTGCTTTTTTTACGCCTGTCGATATGGCCTTTTTCATATGAACTAAACCCGATGTCGTTTTCAATTGCGCACCACAGCGAAAAACAAGCAAAGTAATTTTCCCCCTGTTTCCCCGGGTTGAACAAGCATTTTAATTGTGCGTGAGTATATGGAGATGACCGGCATGTGTCAAGATAATTTGCAGATAATTTGCAGTAAATCCAGCGGATAAACTCATTGACATTAAAGGTGGTTTTATTTAGAATCGCCGCAACTGTCATGCAGAGGATGCAGACAAAAAAACGATTCTAAACATAAAAGGCGGTGGGGAAAATGAAAATATTAGTCGCATATTCAGGTGAACTGGACGTTGATAAATCTGTTCTTGAAGTTGCCAGGAAACAAGCCAAGGCATTTAATGCTACTCTTTATATTGCCAGTTCCCTGGAAAGGGTAACCGCCAAAGAACAGACGGAACTGGACCAGGTTGAAAAGCGCCTGGCCCAGGTCAAAGAAACACTGGCCGCCGAAGGGATTGCCTGCGAAACACACATTCTGGTTCGCGGTTTAACACCCGGAGAAGACGTTGTGGAATTTGCTAAAGACAAGCAAATGGACCTGATCATCATCGGCATCGAGAAAAAATCCAAGGTCGGCAAACTGTTTTTCGGATCGAATGCTCAGTATATTATTCTGGTATCAAACTGCCCCGTGCTTTGCGTTAAATAAGGTCCACAAAAATTAGATTCGTTTGGGATGATCCGGGTTGTTTTGCGTGGTTCAGAGGAAAAATGAAGGCCGGCGCTCTTTTTGAAGAGCGCCGGCCTTTTGTCAGCGTGACTTTTTTGCCGAATGGCTATTTCTTTCTCTTCGCAAGTTCTTCTGCTCTCAATTCCTTGCGCAGAATTTTACCGACCGTGGATTTTGGCAGTTCCTTACGGAATTCGACTTCCGACGGCAGTTTATAAGTGGCCAGCTTTGTTTTTCCAAATTCAATCATTTCCTCGGCTGTTGCGGTTTCGCCTTCCTTCAGGACGATAAACAGCTTGACGTTTTCACCCCGTTTGGCGTCGGGAACGCCGATTGAGCAGGCTTCCTGAACTTTAGGATGCTCGTAATAAACCTCATCCACATCCCGGGGATAAATGTTGAATCCGCCGGAGATAATCATGTCTTTTTTACGATCGACAATATAGAAGTATCCGTCCTGATCCATGGTGGCGATATCACCTGTGTAACACCAGCCGTCACGCAGCAGTCCTGCGGTTTCCTCAGGTTTGTTCAGATAGCCCTTCGTGACCTGCGGGCCGCGGATAATCAGTTCGCCCGGTTCGCCTAGGGGCATGTCTTTTTCGCCTGTATCCAAGTCCACAATCCGGCATTCGGTGTCGGATATGGGCAGGCCGATGGATCCGATTTTGCGGACGCCACCGAACGGGTTGGTATGGGTTACAGGGGTCGTTTCCGTCATGCCGAAGCCTTCCACAATAACGGATCCTGCGGCTTTTTCGAAATCATGGATGACTTCCACGGGCAGAGGAGCACTGCCGGAAAAGAAACCTTTGAAGCATGTCATATCAGTAGTTTTCATTGCAGGATGATTCAGCATGCCAATATACATGGTGGGCACCAGCGCGCCGAAGGTAGGCCGGAATTTTTTAATCGCTTCCAGTAAAGGCTCGGGTTGCGGTTTGGGAATAAGAATATCTCCCCATGCCATATAAATCGATAAATTCATGGCGCAGGACATGCCGAACACGTGGAAAATGGGAAGTGCGCCCAGGCTGATTTCGTGGGAATTAGCGAACATGGGAAACCAGGCATTGATCTGTTGGACTTGTTTGCTGAGATTGCCGTGGGTTAGAATGACGCCCTTGGAAACACCGGTGGTGCCGCCGGTGTACTGATACATCGCCGTATCATCAAACGTCAGTTTTGCCTTGGGTGGATTGGGCTGCGACTTGGCGATGCAGTCCTTCCATTTATAAACATCGGCGGCTTGTTTCATGGGCTTGGCCGGCAGCAACCCTTTTTTCTTGCCGACAAGCGGGAACAGAAGATTGATTGGAAACGGCAGGTAGTCTCCAATGGACGTTACAATAATCTGTTTCACTTTTGTTTTGGGTCTTAAATC
>CAYVFA010000043.1:0-16586 GCA_964450075.1 uncultured Smithella sp. | reverse complement strand
GTTGGTTCGCAATTTGTTGTTGTGGGAGAGAAAGATGTGGTAATATTTAAGTCCATCACTCAACCCTCGATGAAAGAATTTGATAAATTGATCGCCAGAGCACGCAAGCAGGCCAAGAAGGCTGGATTGAAACGAGCTGATATTCATGAAGCAATCGCAGAGGCCCGAGGACGTAAGTGAAAGTAATTCTTGACACAAATGTCTTTATTTCTGGCGTATTTTACGGCGGTCCACCAAATCAAATTCTCAATGCATGGCGTGATGGTAAAATTCAACTGGTCATTTCTCATGAGATTCTTCGAGAATACTTGAGGGTGGGAGAAATATTTGCCGACAAATTCCCCTCAATAGAGTTGCAACCGATTCTTGATTTGGTAACGATTGAAGCAGAATTACATGTTGCAGAAGACTTGTCGGAGCAAGTTTGTAGTGACCCTGATGATGATAAATTTCTTGCCTGCGCGATAGCGTGTGGAAACAAGCTTATCGTAAGCGGAGATAAGCATCTTTTAAAAGTTTCGGGTTTCCAGAACATAGAAATTCTAAAACCTCATGAATTCATCAAAAAATACCTATAAAAATCTATATGCTGATTGCCTGGATGGCTATGCATCGTCATAGTTCATATTTGCCATAATAACTCTTCTTCCTGAAATTCACATATCGCCCAATAAAAAAGCACCCTAGAGGCCGGATAAAACCGGACGCCAGCAGTGCTAGGGGGGACGTCCTATATTTATTCCTGATTCTACCGGACGGTGATTTCTACCCTTCGGTTTTTCGGTTCCGGCGTGTTGTCCGGTGTGGCGACCAGCAGATTCCTTTCGCCATGGGATGCGACCGTCAGGTCATTCACCTGAATGCCGGCCTTTTTGATGAGTTCCGCAACAGACTGTGCCCGTTGCAACCCTATTTTCTCGTTGAACTCACTATCTCCCATAGTGTCCGTATGGCCGATGACCGATACGTCAGGCGCCGGCCGCTTCTTTGCCGTCTCGACAATCGATGGAATCAGCGCCTGCGACTCTTCCGTCAACTCCGTGCCGCCGGCCTTGTAGTAGAGCATGAAGCTGACCGGAAGCGGCGGTTGTGCGGCGATTGCTTCGCCGAAGTCCTTCTTGATTCTGTTTTCATCCACGGCATAAGGTGTTTGGGCCTTGCCGTCCAGATCAATGCCGGTTCGGGGTTTCGAAAGCATAACTTCACTCTTTTCGCTGCTTGTTTCGGCCTTCGTCCCGCTTACCGCCAGCTTTCCTGTTGTTCCGTCCGCATTATCCATCAGCACGACATACGATTTCTGTGTCGCGCAGCCTGTCACCGTCAGCAGGATGGCAAAAAAGATTAATCCTGTTTTGAAATGAAAGATCATGGTTATTCCCTCCCGTCTGATGGTTCCACTTTGACCAGGAAACGGGTTCCACGGCATCCGATCATGGCGGAAGGTGTTTTGACGGTTACGGCTTGTGGCTTGAGCTTGGCGATGACGCCTGAAACAACCTGAACGGAACCTTTAGACATATTCGTCCCGAATTTCAGATTGCCGGTTCCGGGTGAATAAAGGTACTCATCCACCGTCAGTTCGGTGTCCGGTCCGAAGGACATAACGGTGTTGTCTTTAAATGTGACGCCCATGGCGCCCTTGGGTCCGGTTTTCAATATATTGCCCATTTTTATCGGCGTGCCGACCTGCGCCGCGTTTGCTTTCCCGGAATCGACGATTGTTGCATTGCCCGTTACGGTTTTGACAAAACCGATGGTGTCCTGTGCCCATGCTGAAGACACAGCCATTAGCAGCATTGTGATGACCATGATAAAGCGGATCATTGTTTGTTCCTCCTGATTATTTTTCTTCCATGATGATTATATCACCCTGCTCGCCAGACTGCAACCGTTTCAGATGAAGTCCGACCAGCGGGTCCTGCGGCCTTTCAACGGCCAGTTTTTCGAAAGTTTCTAAGGCCAGCGGATCATTCTTTTGCAGCAGCTCAAACGCTTTTTCGTAAGCGATGTCGCGCTCGAGCTTCCCGTTGCTTTCTCCTGTATTTGTAATGGGTTCGTAAACCATCAGGGGCTTTGTTTTACCCTTCAACACCAAAGCGCCCACGGGCCGAACGACCGCTTCGGGACAGCCTTGCAGGGTCGCCTCGGACACACAAATCAGCGTTCCCAGATGCTTGTTGACACTTTCGAGTCTGGCGGCTGTATTGACGGCATCCCCCAGCGCACGATAGTCAAACATGGTTGAACCGCCGAAGTTTCCAACAATGACCTCGCCTGTATGGATCCCGATGCGGGTTTGTCCGAAAGGTATGCCTTTGGCGTTGAATTCATTTGCGTAATCGGTTGCAAAAGCGTGCATTTCCAGCGCGCACTGAAGCGCCCGCGCGCGATGATCCTCTTGGATGACGGGCGCGGAAAACATGATTGCAACCGCGTCTCCGACAATCCGGTCAAGGGTGCCGCCGTGATTGAAGGCAATCATGATCATCCGGTCCAGATAGGCGTTGAGGATGGAGACCGCGTCGGCCGGATCCATTTTTTCCATAAGGTTTGTAAAACGGGTGAGATCCGTGAAAATGAAACTGCATTCCTGACGACGGCCGCCCAACTCCAGCTGGTCGGGATGATCGACCAGATAATCAACGCGGTTGGGTGACACATAGCGCGAAAAAGCCGCCCGGACCCAGCGTTGACGTCTTTCGCTGGTCATGTGATGAACGACGCTGCCCAGGATGAAAGTCGTCAGAAGCGCCAGTCCGGGAGTGACCGGATCCAGGAGCAGGCCGTAATGGGTAAATGCTATCCATCCGCCAAAGCAGGCGGCAAGAAGAATTAAAATGGTGACACCGGCTGAGACAAGGGCCGAAGCGGCAAGCGAAATAATCCCGATGGCCAGGCCCACGACCACAATTACCAGCGCTTCGATGGCTCCTGCCCAGGAAGGACGCGTGATATAAGTGCCTGAGAAAATCTGTTCCAGCGCCTGGGCGTGGACTTCAACGCCGGGGATAATGGTTCCCATCGGACTGAATCGGAGATCCATCAGCCCTTGTGCAGAAGTACCGATCAGTACGATATGGCCGTCAACCTGTTCCTTGGATACTGTACCGTCCAGCACTTTCCATGCCGGAATGTAACGATCCGGGACGGGGTGTGTGTAGTGCACCCAGATCTCTCCCTGGGGTGTCGTCGGAACCGTCATTTTGCCGATGCGGACTTCCTGAATACCAACCCCTTTTTGCGTCATAGTTTTCACAATGTAATTGCGCTGCCCCTGAGCCACGCGAAGGGATTCCGCGGCTAGCGACGGCATGACCTGGTCTTGTAGCCTGATCATTAAAGGGATGTGGCGAACAACGCCATCCGAATCCGGAATGAACGTCAGGGCGCCGTTACCCGCCGCAGCGCTGGCGAGTAACGGAATTGACGACACCGTGCTGGTGAAGGAATAAAGAAAGGGAAGGGGAGGCTCTCCTGCAAAGATGACGCGAAATGGGTGCGCCGGAAGCGGTTGTGCCGGAGCGTCCTGTCCGGCCGCAAAACCAAGGACGACGCGCCCCCGGCTCAGGGTTTGGGTCAGAACATGGTCATGATCGGGAAGACTGTCCAACCGATGACGGAGATCGTCGGGAAGATTCCAGGTGGCGGACATGGCTTTGGGCGACGTCCGGTCCGATTCGGCAAATACAATGTCCAGACTGACGGCGGCTGCCCCATCATTTTGGAGACGCTGGATCAGTTCGGCAACCCGTGTTCGCGGCCAGGGCCACTGTCCCAATCGTTTCAGGCTTTCTTCGTCAACATCGATGATCCGGACAGGGGCGGATTGATAGGGGCGGGGATGCCAGCGCTGATATTGATCGAAAACGGCATTTCGCATCACCTGCAGTGGCAAGGGTTCGAAAAGAAAGAGGACTGCGCCAAAGATAATGGCGACAAAGGGCGCCAGCATGCCAAAGGTGAGTTTGGGAAAAAACTTCATCATTCCACCATCCTGTTGCCAAAAAAAATATGATAGAAAATTCGGCAGATGCAATCAGGCTTTACGTTTCATGTCCATAAAGTCCAATTCAGGAATGGATATGTCCACCTGAAAAGGAGAAAGCTTCTTAAACTCATCGACGCAATCCGGGCAAAGCTGTGAACCCCGGACATCTTCAATGATGCGCATGGCATCCTCATGACTCATGCCGCGACGGTAGGGACGATTGCTGGTCAGGGCGTGATACGTATCCGCAACGGCGGCAACTCTGGCCCAGAGGGTAATTTGATCGCCCTTGAGTCTGTTGGGATAGCCCTTGCCGTCAAAGCGTTCGTGATGATGAAGAATGACGGGCAGCAGCGGTTGAATACTGGGGATCGCTCCCATAATGGAAGCTCCGATGACCGGGTGCTGCTGGATGATGGAAAATTCTCTTTCGGTGAGTTGATCGGGTTTCAGCAGGATGGAATCCGGCACACCGATTTTGCCGATGTCATGGAGCTTTGCGGCGATGATGATGGAATCGATGGTTTCTGCGTCGGCGTTCATTTGCTTGGCTATCAGAGCAACAAGTCTGGCGACTTCTTCGGAATGCCCCCGTGTATAAGGGTCGCGTGCTTCCAGAGCGAAAATAAGACTGGTGATGCCGGCCAGCATCATTTTCTGCTCGGCATCAAGGCGCTCTTTTTCTTTGAGCAGGATCAGAAACTGATTGGACAGCAGCCTTTCAGCGGTGATCACGATTTGGTCCAGGTTAAAGGGTTTGACCAGATAACCGGAAGCGCCCCAGTGCATGAGGCGGCGCATAATGGCCCTGTCGCTGTTGGCGCTCATGATGAGCAAGGGGATGCCTACCAGGTTCGGATCGGCATGAATGGTTTTGCAAAACTCAATCCCGTCCATTTCGGGCATGTTAATGTCGCTGATAATCAGGTCGGGCCGTTGTTCATCAATGCGGCTAAAGGCTTTTTTCCCGTTTTCCGCGGTCATTACCTGAAAACCGGCTTCTTCAAGAGCCTTGGATAAAAGCTGGCGGATCGTCGCAGAATCATCGACGACTAAAATGCAGCGGCTGTGCGAAAAACGGGACTGCTTAAGAACCTTTTCGATGGCCTCGTTTAGCTGGCGGTGGGCTTCCGACTTTGCAACGTACGCGGCGGCGCCTACTTTGAATCCTTGCTCGATGTGCTTGTCATCGGCAAGAGAGCTGAGGATAATGACGGGGATCCCCCGTGTACGGACGTCATTTTTCAGCCGCTGGCAAAGACCGAAGCCGTCCAGTCTGGGCATGTCCACGTCGGTGATAATCAGGTCGCAATCGTCACGAAGCGCCGCTTCCCACGCCTGTTCTCCGTCTTCCGCCTGGGTGACCCGTGCACCGTAAGTTTCCATCTGCCTGGTCAGCGCTTTCCGAATGGTGGCGCTGTCATCGACAATGAGAATAAGGGGTTGATCCACAGGCAGAGATCCTTTCTTCTGCTATTTGTGCATATCAGCGATGATTGCTTAACTTATCGTTTAAGTTTCCCTAAACGTATCGAAAATTACCCGTCGTTTGTGGAATGGCTTTTTCATATGGGGCGGTCAGGGTGTCGCCGCTTTTCTTCCCAGCTCAAACGCTTCCTTGATAGCCGCTTCGTTGTTGGTAATGTCCCCCTTGTTGGTGGCGGAGGCCATAACGGCACCGAGCCAGGTCAATTTTGTCATATCCGCCGTGGATTTAAAGCTGTGGACAATCGGGTCGGCCGTCTGCACGTTCGGGTCTCCGCAAACCGTGATCAGGCCGATGCGCTTGGCGCGCATTTTGGGATAGTAAATCTTCTGCCAGCGCCATTCTTCGTCAAAGAAAACGCACCACCGGTCCAGATATGCTTTCATCTGCGCGGTCATGGACCAGAAGTAAACCGGGCAGCTGTGGATGACGGCGTAGGCATCCAGAATTTTTTTCTGGATTTCCTGCATATCGTCCTTGACGGCGCAGACCCCCATTTTGTTGCATTTTTTGCAGTCCTTGCAGCCGGAAATGTGTTTGCGATCGAGGATGATTTTTTCAACGGAATCCGCCCCGGCTGCTTTAGCGCCGGCCAGTGCCTGGCTTAAAAGAACATCGCTGTTGCCGCCGATTCGCGGGCTTCCCAAAATGCCGAGTACATTCATCGTTATCCTCCTCAAAAATTTGAATTAGAAATTGTGGATATCGGTCAATCGCGGGTGTTAGATAACAATTTCGATATGTTTTGTAAACAACAAAAAATTGAAGAACTCTATCTTTAAATGTGCTACAAAATGACAGTCATGTCATCTCCAGGTATTAAAAATGGTTGAACCTTTTCGTCAATGCAAACACGATTTTAGCGTTATCGCTCATCGGGGCGCGTCGGCTTATTACCCGGAAAACACCCTTGTGTCGTTTGCGGGCGCAGTCAGCATGGCAGCCGACATGGTGGAGCTTGATGTCCAACTCACGGCCGACGGCGAGGTCGTTGTTTTTCATGATGAAAAAATAAACCGCTGCACAAACGGCAAGGGCGCGATTGCTGATTACACGCTTGCCCGTCTGAAAGTGCTGGATGCCGGAAGCTGGTTTGATAAAAAGTTTGCAGGTGTCCGTGTGCCAACGCTTGCGGAAGTCCTGTCACTCTGCCAGAACAAAATTGCCGTCAATATTGAGATCAAAACCGAAGCGGTGACAGATGAAATATCCGGCGGGATAGAAGAAGCATGCCTGAAAATTGTTTATCAAATCGGAATGCGTGATCAGGTCGTGTTTTCCAGCTTCGATCCCCGCGCCATTGTCCATCTCAAGCAGATTGACTGTCGAATGCCTGCCGCCATCCTGTTTGATAAAAAATATTACGGGTCGAAGCTGCCTTCGCAAATCGTTGAATCACTGGGTGCTGATGCATTCAACTGCTCCGTGCGCGAGCTTAACGGAAAATGGCTGACCGATCTGCAACAGCATGGCATCCCGGTCAATGTCTATACGGTCAATGACGAAAAGAAGTTGATGCGGCTTTTGACTCTGGGCGTCAACGGAATATTTACAAACAAGCCGGATGTGTTAAAGCGTGTGGTGGCGGATTTTATGGTGAAAAGTGAATCGCGAATGGTGAAAAGATATTAATGGTTGAAAACACGGATTTAAAGGACAAAATGGCTGCCGCACCCCGCAGCCCCGGCGTTTATATGATGCAAGACGCGCAGGGGAAGGTGATTTATGTGGGCAAAGCCAACGATTTGAAAAGCCGGATTGCCTCGTACTTTACCGGCCGTGACACGAGGCCGATGGCCCCCTTTCTGATGGCTCGGGTGAACGATATTACTTTCATCACAACAGCCACTGAAAAAGAAGCGCTGATTCTGGAAAATAATCTCATCAAGAAACACCGTCCGCGCTACAACGTCATTTTGCGGGATGATAAAACCTATTATTATTTGTCACTTGATCCTGCGGAAAAATATCCGCGCCTCCAACTGGTGCGCAAAAGACTCAATAACAAGGCGCTTTATTTCGGTCCTTATCCGTCGGGGCTGGCCGCAAAAGAAACGCTGCGCTTTGTACAGCAGGTCTTCCCGTTACGCACCTGCCGGAACCGGGATTTTCAGCTCAGACCCAGGCCTTGTCTGGAATATCAAATCGGACGATGCCTTGCGCCCTGCCGGGAGTTGATCGATGAAGCAGCCTACCGTAAACTGGCCGAAAGCGCCGTGGCTTTTCTGCAGGGACGCCGCCGCGAGTTGATTTCCGATTTAAAAAAACAAATGGAAGAAGCGGCGCAGGATTTAAACTTTGAAGAGGCGGCGCGTCTGCGTGATCGCATAGGCGCACTGACGCATGCGCTGGAAAAACAAAATGTGGATTGGGGCGGTGAAGAAGATCAGGATGTGCTGGGCGTCTATGCAGAGGGTGATACCTGTCAGCTCTGTATTTTATTTGTTCGCGCAGGCAAGCTCACAGGCAGCAAATCATTTACGCCTTTAAAAACAAAAGCGGATACGGGTGAAATCATTTCGTCGGCGCTTCGGCAGTATTATGACGGGTTCAACATCCCGGAAGAGATTATCCTGCCTGCTTTTCTGCCTGACGGCGATGTCATTGCCGAATGGCTGACGGATAAAAACGGAAAGAAGGTGCAGATCACCATTCCGCAGCGCGGCGTGAAAAAAGCGCTCTCCGATATGGCCTGCGCCAACGCTCGCGAGCTTTTAGCAGCAGGCCGAAAGAAGGAAGATGAGATCACTGTCGTCTTGCAAATCCTTCAGGAAAAGCTGTCTTTGACCAGATTGCCGCGACGAATGGAGTGTTGCGATATTTCCAATATCAGCGGTAAAAGCGCTGTGGGATCGATCGTAGTCCTTCAGGACGGCGAGCCGGACAAATCGAGTTACCGGCGTTTTCGCATTAAAGCCACGGATGAACCAGATGATTACGGTATGATGCGTGAAGTGCTCACCCGGCGTTTTACCGGGACTGATCCGCTGCCGGATCTGTTGGTTGTTGACGGCGGCAAAGGGCAGCTCAATTGCGCGCTTTCCGTTTTGAATGAATTGAAAATAAAACTGGATGTGATCGGATTGGCGAAAGAAGAAAGAGCCTTTCTGGCCGCGAAAAACAAGCTCCGGGGAAAAGTTGCAAAGTCTGCGGATCGCGTTTATCTGCCCCGGCGTAAGGATGCGGTCTATCTTTCATCCCGGCCTGCCGCGCTGTTACTTTTACAGCGGGTGCGTGACGAAGCGCATCGCTTCGCTGTTCGTTATCATCACAAGCTTAAACAAAAAAATGATCTGAGTTCGGTGCTCGACGCCATTCCCGATATCGGCCCGGCCCGCCGGACGATGCTTCTGAAACACTTCGGCTCCGCATCCGGGGTGCGCAAAGCGTCGCTTGCGGATCTGCAAAGAACGCCGGGGATCGGCAGCGACCTGGCGGAAAAGATTCATGCGGCTTTATCCTTAAAGTAATTTCGCCATGAAGACCTCCCGCCTGATCCGTTCCCGCAAGCTGGCAGCAGGCATTATTTTATTGACACACAAAATTTAACTTCATATACTTTGGCCATGACCAAGGGAGCCCTTTTTAATTTATCCGTTATTCTCGGGGATGATCCCAAACAGGCGCTGCGTATCCGTCGTTTTTTAATGGCATTTATTGTTTATGTCTTTTGCGCGTTTCTCGGGTATGTCTCCTATTTATCCGGCTTCATGGAGTGGAGGGCAATTGCCGGCTTCCTGATTATCATTCCCATCTTGAACATTACCTTGTATATCTTCTTCCGCACGGGTTTGAATCTGAAAATGGCTGATCCCAGCCTGACCATTATCCAGATGTCCGCCGCCATTATTTTAACCACGTATGGAATGTTTTTTGCCAATGAGTCCCGTGGCGTGTTTCTTCTGGTTTATGTTCTCATTCTTTTATTTGGTATCTTCCGTCTTAATACCCGCAGTTTGATATATATCAGTCTTTTTACGCTGCTGACTTACGGGGTTGATATCGTTTTGCTTCATCTCTACCGTCCTGACGGCATCAATTTCCAAATGGAATATCTCCAGTTTATTGTATTTGCAATTGTCCTGGCCACTTTTTCTTTTATCGGCGGGTACATCAGCTCGCTTAGACGGAATCTGACCATCAGCAAAATGGAGCAGGAAAAATACATCGAGACGATCCAGGAAATGGCGATCCGGGATGGCCTGACCGGCCTTTACAATCGCCGCCACGTCATGGAACTGCTTGATTACGAAAAAAATCGATCCGTGCGTGGCGGCGGGACTTTCTGCCTGGCCATGCTGGATATTGACCACTTCAAGAATGTAAATGATCTTCATGGGCATCAGGCGGGTGATGCCGTTTTGCAAGCTGTCGCCGCCACGATGAAAAAGTCACTCCGCAACACGGAGATTAGCGGACGTTATGGCGGCGAGGAATTTCTGATCATCATGACGCAAACAGACATCAAAGGGGCGCTGATTTGTGCGGAACGGGTGAGGACGCAAATCGAAAATATGAATTTCCCGGACATCGGTCCTGATTTTAAGGTTACCGTCTCCATTGGGATTTCAGAATATCATATGAGGGAAGAGGTTGCCCCCACTATCGCCCGCGCAGATGACGCCCTTTACCAGGCAAAAAAACACGGACGAAACCGCGTTGAAACCGCTTAGGGATTACAAACAATATGAGTCTGATAACAATATTTCTTTTAGCGATGGGTCTGGGGGTGGATGCGTTTTCCGTGGCCATTGGCATTGGCGCTTCTAATAAGAAGAAATCCTGGGCGCCGGTTCTTCGGCTGTCCTTCGCTTTCGGTATTTTTCAGTTTATCATGCCGCTTATCGGTTGGCTGGCTGGTTCGACGGTCGTTGATTTGATCCGGGGTTTTGATCACTGGGTTGCTTTTGCGCTTCTGGCTGTGGTTGGCGGCAAGATGATTTGGGAAGGTTTTGAAGAGGAAGAGGATGAGAAAAAAGCAGACCAGACAAGCGGCTGGCCGCTTTTGGTGCTTTCCATTGCCACCAGCATCGATGCGCTGGCGGTCGGATTCAGTTTTTCCCTTTTAAAAACGACTATCCTGTTTCCGGCGGCGATTATTGGCGTTGTTTGTTTTATGATGACGGCGGTTGGCATGATTTTCGGTAAAGTGCTGGCGCAGATATTCGGACGCAAAGTTGAAATCCTGGGCGGCCTGGTTTTGATTGCCATCGGCGTGAAGATCATCTTGGAGCATATAGGCTGAAGGTAAAAGGTACAAGGTGCAAGGTGCAAGGTACAAGGTGCAAGGTGCAAGGTACGAGCGACGAGATACCACCCTGCGGGTGGCAAGCGAGATACGAGTAACGAGGAACGAGGTACAGCATGTTTTATCAATTGATCAAAGTCGGGAAAGAAGAAATCGGGATGGTTTGGAGCAATGCTGAAGGTAAACAGTGGGTGGAATCTATTTATCTGCCCGGCGGCCAGGAAACAATGAAAAACCGGATTGTCCGGGATTTTCCCGCAATCCATATGAAACCGCGCGCGATTCCCGACGGCATTGATCGGTTAATTGCCGATTTATACAACGGTAAAAAGCAACATTTTGATTTATCACGACTGAATTTATCGCGTCTTACAAAATTTTCAGCGAGCGTATTAAAACTGACATTCAAAATCCCCCGCGGAAAAGTGGATACCTACTCTGGTCTGGCAGCCAAGGCGGGGTCGCCTCGTGCTGCGCGGGCGGTGGGGTCTGTCATGGCGAAAAATCCTTTTCCCATTGTCATTCCCTGTCATCGTGTGGTTCGATCCGATGGAAGACCCGGGCAGTTCGGCGGCGGGAGCAACATGAAAAAACAACTACTCGCTAAAGAAGGGATTGTTCTCAATGCGCGGGGGATCGTGCCCGCAAAACACATCCGGAATTGATCTACATCCCCTCTTAGTGGATGGGAAGGGCGGCGAGAACAAGCGACGGGTGAAACGATCATCATCCGTCAGATACCATAAGTGGTGCAGGCAATGAATTTAGCTTTTTGTAAACCCGATGGGATGATGCCGAAAATGTTTCTATGGGTGCTTGTCAGCGTTTGCTTACTTACGACGGCTGACGTTCAGGCCGGGCCGTCTGTGCCGGACAGCCGTCCCCGGATTGGTCTGGTCTTAAGCGGCGGCGGGGCACGCGGGATGGCGCATGTCGGCGTCATTCAAGTGCTGGAAGAAATGAAAATTCCCATTTTCTGCATTGCAGGAACCAGTATGGGAGCGATTGTCGGCGGTCTTTACGCGTCAGGTATGTCGCCTGCCGAAATGGAAAAATTTGTCAGCAGCATGGAATGGAATGAAGCGTTTAGAGACAAGCCTCCTCCCAGCGAATTATCTTTTCGCCGCAAGCGGGATGCAGCCGATTATCTGATGAACTTTGATCTGGGCTTCAAAGACGGCAAATTTACCATACCCAAAGGCCTGCTGCAGGGACAGAATCTGAACCTGATATTAAAATCGCTGCTTTTCCATACGGAGGGTATTGATGATTTTAATAAACTCAATATTCCTTTCCGAGCCGTTGCCACGGATATTGAAACCGGTGACGCGGTTATTTTAGACAAAGGGGAATTGGTCAAAGCCGTTCGCGCCAGCATGTCTATCCCCGGTGTGTATGCTCCTGTGGAGATTGACGGCAAGATTCTCGTGGACGGCGGGATTGCTAATAATTTGCCGGTCGATATTGCCCGCCAAATGGGCGCGGATATAATCATTGCTGTTGATATCAGCACCGACCTGAGCGCACGCGATCAACTGACCTCTTCTGTTGAAATCACATCTCAGCTGACGTCCATCATGATTCAGCGTAATACGCGCGCGCAAATCCGTATGCTGCGGGAAGATGATATTCTGATCCGTCCGGAGTTGGGCGATATTGCCAGCGGCGATTTTTCCAAGGCCGCAGAGGCGGTTGCCACAGGCCGGAAAAAAGCTGAAACGATGAAACCGCAGCTTGCCCGTCTGGCCGTTGAAGATCAAGGCTTCATGACCTACTTACAGAGTCAAAGGAAAAAAGTTCAGGAGATGCCGGTTGTTCATGCTGTGGAAATCATCAATAAAACATCACTGCCGACCGGCCTGATTGCGGCTCATATTGGTATGAAGCCGGGCGAAAAACTGAATTTGGGCGAGTTGAAAAGAAATATTGATCGTATCTACGGGATTGATACGTTTGAAAATGTTGATTTCCGTATGCGAAAGAAAGACAAAACCTCCGACGTTGTCATTGAGCCCGTGGAAAAATCATGGGGACCGAATTATTTTCGTTTTGGTCTTGGTCTGGAAGACAACTTCAAAGGAACCAGTAATTACGGCCTGACCATGCAGTTTACGAAAATGGCCATCAACAGCCGGGCGGGGGAATGGCGCAACGAACTGCGTATCGGCGAAAGTCCGCTGGTTTTTACTGAGTTTTATCAGCCGATTGATTATGCCCTCAGTTATTTTGTCGCCGCTAACGTGCAATACGCCATGAGAAATTTGAAAGCTTACAATGAAGATGGTAATGTGACCGCGGAATACCGCGCTAACGCAATTCAGGGGGGGCTGGACATCGGTCGGCAGCTCGGCAACTGGGGAGAAATTCGTCTGGGCCTGCGACGGGAGCATGGCACGGTGAAAGTGCTGATTGGCAATCATCAAGCGAGTAACGAAGGATCGTATGATAGAGGGAGTGTTAATGCGACCTTTGCTTATAGCACATTGGATAATTATGTTTTCCCCCTGAAGGGAAGCGACGCTTATCTGATCTGGAGCAATAATCTGAAGCCGTTGGGCTCCGATATCGACAGCCAGTCTCTGGGTGTCAAATGGATGAAAGCGTTTACGTGGAACAAATTCACGTTTACGCCCGTCATTGATATTCGCACGATGCTGGAAAATGACGAGACGGCTGTTCAAGACACCTTTTCACTCGGCGGTTTTCTTAATTTGTCAGGCTATTCCGTCAACGAAATCTATGGTCGCCATACCGGCCTGGCTGCTCTGGTCACCTACAGGGAAATCGGCATGGCGGGGATGGGAGCGCTGACGATGCCTTTATACCTGGGGGTGTCTGCTGAAGCGGGGAATGCCTGGAATAAACGATCGGATATTCATTTTGAATCTTTGATTCTGGCAGGCAGTGTTTTTCTCGGAACCAAGACTTTTCTCGGGCCGATTTACCTTGCCTATGGTCAGGCCCAGCGCGGTCACTCGTCTATTTATCTTTATCTCGGCAAGCGCTTTTAAAAGGAAGAATGTGCAATGGATTTCAGTCGGATGATGACCAAGCAGGATGCCTTAAAAAAATACTTCGGTTACGATACTTTCTACCCGCTGCAGTCGGAAATCATCGATCACGTTCGGGCCGGCAAGGACGCGCTGGTTTTGATGCCGACCGGCGGGGGAAAATCCGTCTGTTTTCAGATTCCGGCGCTGATCGCGGAGGGTACGGCCATCGTCATATCACCGCTGATTGCCTTGATGAAAGATCAGGTGGATTCCCTGACTGCCAACGGAATTCCCGCGGCATTTCTCAACAGCAGCCTTACCGATTCCGAGAGCGCGAAGATTGCCGGTCAATGTCTGAAGGGGGATATCAAACTGCTTTATCTTTCGCCGGAACGGCTGGCCGCCGCTTCCACCATCGTCTTTTTCCGGAAACTTAATATTTCTCTTTTCGCCGTGGACGAGGCGCACTGCATTTCATCATGGGGGCATGATTTTCGTCCCGACTATTTAAGGTTGAATGTTTTGCGGGAAAATTTTCCGGCTGTACCGCTCATCGCGCTCACCGCCACAGCCGACCGGGTGATCCGCAGGGACATTCTCCGCCAGCTTGCAATTCCCGAGGAACATCAGTTTATCGCTTCTTTCGACCGTCCAAATTTAAGTCTTTCGGTCTATTCAGGCCAGAAACGTGTCGAACAGATTCTTCGTTTTCTGTCCAAAAGAAAAAACCAGCCAGGAATTATTTACTGCCTCAGCCGCAGGACAACGGAAAACGTGGCCCGAAGGCTTCAGGAACGCGGTTATCGGGCTGCGTATTACCATGCCGGCATGGAGAATGACGAGCGAAGCAAAATTCAGGACGCGTTTATTCGCGACAAAGTTCAAATCATCTGCGCCACGATCGCGTTTGGGCTGGGCATTGATAAATCGAATATCCGCTGGATCATTCATTACAGTCTGCCGAAAAATATCGAAAGCTATTATCAGGAAATCGGACGGGCCGGGCGCGACGGCGCCCCCGCCGACACGGTGCTTTTTTACAGCTATGCGGACGTCAAAACCCATTATGAGATGCTCCTGGATTTGCCGCAAGACCGGCAAGAGCTGCTTTCGGCCAAGCTCGACCGGATGAAACGCTATGCGGAAGCGGATGTCTGCCGCCGCCGGATTCTGCTTAGTTATTTCAACGAGCAGCCGCAAGGCGACTGCGGCAACTGCGACGTGTGCAAAAATCCGCCGAAAAAATTCAACGGCACGATCATCGCCCAGAAGGCGCTGTCGGCTGTCGCCCGCACGGGCGAAAAAATTAACATGACAACGCTGATCAATATTTTGCGCGGCTCTGCCAATCCATTCATTCGCGAAAACGGGTACGACCGGATCAAAACATTCGGCGTTGGCCGCGAGATCAACTATGGCGAGTGGGCGGAATATATCTTTCAACTGCTGAATTCCGGTTTTGTGGATATCGCCTATGACGAAGGCTATGCGCTGAAGCTGAACGACCTGAGCCGTAAAATTCTGAAAGCGGAAATGGATGTGCTTTTGACGAAGCCTCTGGAATTGGAAAAGAAGCTCGAAACCATTGCCCCGTCTTCTCAAAAACAAGCAAAGGCCGACGGGCTTTTCGAGCGCCTGCGTGTCTTAAGAAAAACGCTGGCGGATGAAAATAATGCGCCGGCTTATGTTGTGTTTTCCGACCGGACGCTTCTGGCAATGGCCGAGGCGCGCCCGCGGGATGAACTCGAAATGCTGGCTGTGAGCGGCGTCGGCGAACATAAAATGAACCAATACGGGGAAATATTTCTCGAAGAAATCGGGCGCTACACCCGTGAAGAAGCCCGGGGGGCGTAAAAGTCAGGCACAACTGCCGGCAACGGAACGTGAGAGGGAAAGAAGATGAACCTTTTCAAATTTATCAGCACCGTCAATGAAGTTGAACCTGAAGCGGCGCGGCGTGAATATATCACCCGCAACGTCCTGTTTATTACATTTGTTGTTGCATCCTGTTTTACTTTCATATCTTTTATTCTTTACCTGCTCGGGAAAATGCCGGTTGATACTTTAGTTCTTTATTCCGTCGTATCCATCATCCTTGCGGCAGCCATGTTTTTTGCTGAATCCGGGTACTGGCGCTTGGTCGGCATCATTCCTCCGCTTCTCATGTATTTCCCCGCCGTCAACGCTAATTATATCGGCGGCATTGACGCGCCGGGTAATTTTATGTACGCGCTTCTCATTATTTTTGTGGCGATTATTTACGGTCATAAAAAAATGTGGATCGCTCTCGTGATTTGTCTTGCAACCTATCTATGCCTTGCCTGGATGATATCCGTCGGTTATGTCAAACCCTATCGAACGGCGGAGGTGGTTTTTGTCAACCGGGTTGTGCTCACGTCCGGCTTTCTCCTGGGAATCGCCCTAATGATCTGGCTTCTGGGCCGCAGTTATCGAAGAGAGATTGACGGGAGGGTAAAGGTTGAAGAACTGCTCAGCAAAAAAAATGAAGAACTCGAAGCGCTCAATGACGCGCTGCAAAAAAGCGAGCAGAGATACCGATCCCTGATAGAAAACGCCAATGAAATCATTTTGGTCATCCAGGACGGCATGATTAAATTTGTTAACAGCAAGGCCATTGAATCATTCGGTTATTCGGAGCAGGAATTATTGTCGATTCCCGTTTTTGAACTCATCCATCCGGAAAACCGGAAGGCCGTACGGGAACGATATCTGCAAAAAATTGGCGGTGATTCTACGGCCACCCGGCATATTTACCAAGTGCTGCACAAGAGCGGACAGACCTTCTGGATCGAGATCAGTTCCGTCCTGATCGATTGGGAAGGCCGGGGCGCTACGCTGAATCTGATTACC
>CAYVFA010000042.1:0-16800 GCA_964450075.1 uncultured Smithella sp. | reverse complement strand
TACATGTCAAAGAGTTTGCGCAGCATGGGAATGTCGGCTACTTCAAAGTTGTAAGTCGAAAACTCCACTTCGCCTTTGTGGTGAACATCGCCGTATTTGACTTTATCGGTCCACTGCAAATCATAGACATTGTTGATGCCCTGAATATACATGGCGATACGTTCCGTTCCGTAAGTCAGTTCCGCACAGACAGGGGCGCAGTCAAAGCCCCCGACCTGTTGGAAATACGTAAACTGGGAGATTTCCATGCCGTCGAGCCACACTTCCCAGCCCAGTCCCCAGGCGCCCAGTGTCGGAGATTCCCAGTCGTCTTCGACAAAACGGATGTCGTGTTCCAGCGGATCAATGCCGAAGCTCTTGAGCGAGTTGAGATAAAGCTCCTGGATATTAACCGGTGATGGTTTCATGATGACCTGGTACTGATAGTAATGTTGAAGGCGATTAGGATTTTCCCCGTAACGGCCATCGGTCGGCCGACGGGACGGCTGCACATAAGCCACGTTCCACGGTTCCGGTCCCAGTGCGCGCAAGCAGGTAGCGGGATGAAACGTTCCCGCGCCGACTTCCATATCGTAAGGCTGCTGAATGACGCAGCCTTGAGAATGCCAGTATTGTTCAAGCGCAAATATTAATTCCTGAAAAGTCACAATGTCCTCCTTAAAGGTTTGCCAAAAAGAAGCACAGATCCTTTCGTGGATCCGTGTTTCCAAAATAACCGTAGGCTTCGTAGCATGAAAGGGCGACAGGGTCAATATTAAAGGGTAAAAAACCGGGCGGCTTTCCGTGTATATTACCGTTTTGATGAAGTGAGGCGAAAGCCAAGGGAATCCATCGTGTCTGTTTTTTTGTTGACATAGTCAGGTGACTTTTCTATGAATGAAAATATTTGACGCAGATGTGAAAACAGGATCGTGGCGCTGGACATGATGCGGGAAATACTGAAGCTCTGCTTGTAAATACAGCGGGTGATGGTAAAGTAATTTGTCGAAAGGACTTCTTTTATGCATAGTATTCTTCCAGACATTGGGATTGCTGTTCTGGCGGCCACATCACTGGGATTTATCTTCCATCTGTGCCGTCAACCGGTGATTCTCGGCTATTTGGTGGCCGGCGCTCTTATCGGGCCTCAAATTGGTTTTAAACTGGTATCCGATCCAGCCAATATAGACGTCATTTCTGAAATCGGTTTAATCCTTTTGCTTTTTATCATTGGCCTAGAACTCAACCCCGCCCAACTGCTTTCCTCAGGCAGGAAACTCGTTTATGCCGGCATCGGTCAGTTTGTCTTCTGTGTTCTGATCGGTCTGGGTTTTTTTGCACTGCTGGGTTACCCGCAAGGCGGCGGTAAAATTGACGCACTTTATCTGGCGCTTTTCTGCGCTTTATCCAGCACGGCCATTGTGGTCAAGTTGTTGTATGACAAGTTTGAACTCGATACGTTGCCCGGCCGGATCAGTCTGGGTATTCTCATTTTTCAGGACCTGTGGGCAATCCTGATTCTGGCTTTGCAGCCTAATTTCATGAATCCTCAGTTGCATCTGGTGGCGCTGGCGCTGGGAAAAGGTTTTGTGCTGCTGGCGGTCGGTTATTTGTTGAGCCGGTACCTGTTGCGCTGGATTTTCGCGAAGATCGCCAAAACACCGGAAATGGTAGTGGCCATGTCTATCGCCTGGTGCGCTTTTATGGCGGGACTGGGTTCATGGATCGGCATGTCGATGGAAATGGGCGCCTTGATTGCCGGAGCGGCCATCGCGTCGTTTCCCTATGGCGTGCATGTGACAGCTAAGGTTTTGCCGCTCCGCGATTTTTTTCTGACGCTCTTTTTCCTGTCGATCGGTATGAAGATACCTTTTCCGGATGCGACAACGTTATTCATGGCTGTTTTGATTGTATTATTTGTTATCCTTTCCCGCTTTCTGACCATCTATCCGATTCTGACACTTTCCGGCAGCGGTCGTCGAACCGGTTTTATTGCCAGCCTGAACCTGTCCCAGATCAGCGAATTTTCTCTGGTGGTCGCGGCGCTTGGCGTGAGTTACGGACATATCGGGCAACCGCTGATGTCGTTGATTATTTATGCCATGGCGATGACCTCTGTGTTGTCCTCTTATTTCATCAAAGGGAACCATCAGCTTTATCTCATCTTTGACAGCCTGCTGACTAAAATGGGATTTCCTTCCGATGATGCGCAGCATCTGTTTGAAGCAAGTGGCGATCATTATCCGATTGTGCTTTTGGGTTATCATCGCGGCGCCCGGGCGCTCATCGATAAAATCGAGGAGAGTGCCCCCGATCTTTTAGAGAAAATACTAGTGGTTGATTTCAATCTGGAAGTTCTCAAAGAGCTGGGAGACCGCCATGTGAAAGGTGTATTCGGCGATATCAGCAGCCTGGACACACTGGATCATGCCCATATTGCCGGAGCCGATATGATCCTCTCGACGATTCCTGATATGCTGCTTAAAAACACGAATAATCTTTCGCTTGTCAAAACGTGCCGGATGTTGGCCCCCAATGCCATGATTGTAGCCACCGCGGATGATGCGGAGCAGATTGAAGATTTGAAAATCAACGGCGCCAATGAGGTTTTGCTGCCCTACTCATTAATCGGTGAAACGATCGCGGACATGATTCTTAACGTGTATCGCGAAGGCAACTAAAAAAATATCAGGTTGCTGCGCATCTAATTTTCGAATATAGTTATTAATAATCCGCTGGTTCATGTTTTTATGATAAAAATTTATGATAAAATTATTGACAGGATCTGTGGAATTGTTTATAGTCCTAATGCAAAATATATTCAAAGACTTACTGTATGGTGTTTATCTTAAATAGTGATTGACTTTTCTTCATAATTGGGAAGGCGATTGTATATTAAAAATATTGAGCAAAGGAGCGAAAGATGAAAAAAATTATTTTATTAGCTGTAATGTTATTTGTGACATTAGCTGCCACAACGGGATTCGCCCAGGTAAGAGCAGGTTCGTTTAACGTTACACCCACTCTAGGCATGTATATCTTTGAAGGTAATGAAGATATGACAAAGTCTTTTCCGAATGTGGGGTTACGTCTTGGTTACAATTTCACCAAGTATATCGGCATCGAAGGTTATGGCCATTTCGGACAGAGTGAAGTGAATTCGCTTATTGCCAAGCCCAATGTAGATGTGTCGAGCTACGGCGTTGAAGGTATTTTCAATCTTCTGCCAAATCAAAAATTAGTGCCTTTCCTGGCAGTCGGTGTTGGCGGCATTCACTATTCCGCCGCTTATCAAAACACGACGGAAGACAAAAAAAATAAATTTACCGCGGATTACGGGTATGGTGTAAAATATTACCTGTCAGACGATTTTGCCCTGCGCATGGATATTCGCCATGTTATGCCGTTCAGTGATATGCACAACAATATGCTTGTTTCGTTTGGTTTGAATTTTGCTTTTGGCGGCGCGAAAAAAGTTGTTCAGACTGCTGCCCAGGAAGTTGTTGAGGAAGCGAAACCCCAGGCGGCGGCCGCTCCTGTCGTTGAAGAAGTGAAAGCCCAACCCGAAGCTCCGGTGGTTGTTGAAGAAGTGAAGCGTGAGCCTAAGACCCAGGTCCGTGAAGAAGTCGATGAGCAGGGAAGAGCGACGCTGGAAGTATTGTTTGATTTTGACAAGGCGACCATCAAAAAGAACTACTCCAAGGATATTGATCATATGGTCGGCGTGATGAAAGAACATTCGGATCTCAACCTCACCATCGAAGGACATACAGATAATGTGGGTAAGGCTGCATACAATAAAAAGCTTTCCCAGCAACGCGCCGACGCTGTGAAGAACTACATGGTCAAAAAGGGCGGCGTTGATGCAAGTCGTCTGAAATCAGTAGGATACGGTCAGGAAAAGCCCGTTGCACCAAACAAAACAAAGGCAGACCGTGCAAAGAACCGTCGTGTTGAAGCAGCAGTCGATTATAAAATAAAGAAATAGGATAAGGCTATAGAGTTGGCAGCCTTTCATCTTTTCGGTTAAAATTGAGCCCCCGCGGTTGCCCGTGGGGGCTTTTTAACTAATTAAATTGAATGATTGCGCAGGTCGTGAGGGGGCGCATTAAACCTTGAAAACTAATTTCAAATGTATTAAGTGACAAACAATGATGAAAGGAAGAGATATGAAAAAGAATAATTCGTTTATTTTTTTATCGTTTGTGATTATTTTTCTACTTGTCAGTTGCGCAAAGAGTCCGTCCGTTTCGGTAAAAGATGAGAAACCAACCCCTTCAGCAATCGCCGTTGAAAAAAAGCCAATCGTAACGCCTCATCCTCCGGAACCAGCCGTTGTAAAAGACCCCTTCGTAAAACGTTCGACGCCGGACAGCAAGATATGGGTGCATTATTCAAAAACCAAACAAGGGGATAACTATTTCAATAAAACCAATATCACGCAATCCTACGATATTTTGACAGTTTCAATCTATAAAATTGCAACCGATTATTGCAGGAAGCAGATCATTGAAGAAGTAAAAAAATATAATACAAGAAAAGCCATAAAATACCAATATTATGAGCACGATATTCGCGTGGATGAGGTTGATTGCAAGAATCAAAAGTGGAGAGTGAAAGAGTTGACGCATTATGATGATAAGGGAAATGTGTTGGATCATTACACCTATGAAAACGAAAAATGGGAAAACATCAAATTCGTGACGGATCATCACACGTTACAAAAAAACGTTTGTGTCCCCGAGGAGAAAACATCTAAAAAGAAAAAGAAGAAGTAGGTCGGATGTTGATGGTCATTAGCCATTTTACCAAAGACTTTTGAAAAAGGAGAAGCTTACGGTCTAATCGCCTGTTTCCTCAGCAGCGCGCCTTTCGGTGCGTACAGGGGGAGGGGTAGATAAATCTGATCACCAGCGTGCGCCTGATCGATTCCTTTTCCATGATCATCCCAAAGAGTTTGCGTGTCGATTACGACATTTTCGCAAGGAAGTAATAACTCAACAATATCATTAGCTTTTGTGTTATTGCGGACATCAATTAGGACGCGTTTTTCGATGTCATCATAGTCCAGAACAATTCCCGCCGGTTCATGGGTCTGGATATTCTTGATATGAGGGCTGCATTCATTGATTTTTTCTTCAGCGAAAGCGAAACCGGTTGTGTAGCCGCGATGGGATATTTTGCCCAGTTCCTCCTGCCATTGCGGGTTGCAACGGTATTTCTCTCCTTGCTGAATTAGCGCGTCGAGCGCTTGCCGATAGGTTCGGGTAACGACCGCCACATAATAGGATGACTTCATGCGGCCTTCAATTTTTACGCTGGTGACGCCGGATGCCAATACATCGGGAAGATGTTCGATTAGGCATAAATCTTTGGAACTCAATAAATAACTGAAACGTTCATCCTCTTCCAGAATGATAGGATCATCGGGGCGTGTTGCTTCCGAAAGCCTGTATTCCCAGCGGCAGGGCTGGGTGCAGTCACCCTGGTTGGCGCTGCGCTTGTTACGCCAGGCGGAAAGATAGCAGCGCCCGGAATAAGACATGCACATGGCGCCGTGGATGAATATTTCCAGTTCCATCTCCGGGACTGCCGCTGCAATTTCTCCAATTTCAAGTAAATTTAGCTCCCGTGACAGAATGATCCTCCGTATTCCCTGATCCTGCCAGAAACGGACAGCTTCGATATTGGTTGTATTGGCTTGTGTACTCAGATGCAGTGCCATCTGCGGGGCGATTTGGCGGATCAATCGAACCAATCCCGGATCGCTGACAATCAGCGCGTCCAAGCCTGTTGCCGTCAAGCTGGGAATCATTCTTCGCGCGGTTTCCAGATCATTGTTGCGGGCGAATGTATTGAGGGCGCCGTAAACCTTGACGCCTTGCGCGTGTGCTTCGGCAATACCCGTAGCCAGATCTTCAAGCGACATTTCGGCTTGTGCCGCCCGCAAACTCAACCCCGGAACACCTATGTAAACAGCATCGGCGCCATAAAGTAATGCGGTGCGTAATTTTTCCAGATTGCCGGCGGGTATGAGTAATTCCGGTCGGCGCATACAAACCTCCGTTACGGGCAATACCTTCGCACCTGTTCCATGACTTTGAGGGATTTGACTTCTTTGCCCAGGACGTGAGTAATGAACCCGCAGAGGATATTGCGGGATTCGCAAGCAAGGCTCTCCGGCATGCTGACCATTTTCATTTTTTCAATGTCCATGTCTTTTCCCAGAAGCAGCGTACGGACGGTGCCGGCCGAGACGCTTTGATCGTATCTTTCCGGCCGAGCACATGCAGCGCAGGTAATGCCGCCGTCTTTCGGGAAAAAGTAGTAAGAGGCGCCGTTGGTCACGGGCGTATTACAGCGCACGCAGGCCGTGAGCGCCGGTTCGAATCCGGTAATTTTCAGTAGGCGCATTTCAAAAAAACGAATCGTCGCGTCAGAAGCATTCTCTCGTGTAAGCCAGGCCAGAAAATCCGCGAGCAGCATAAACAGCTTTTCATTGGATTTTCCTTCCGGACTGAAGTGATCGGTCAGGTCAATGAAATAGGAGGCGGTCAGGGTTTTTTCCAGATCCTGGCGAATCAGGGAATAATGATCAATAATATCGCAGGATTCAATAAAGGCAAGGGCGTCGCGGTTTTTTCGCGAGAAAATGATATTCGTCAGTGAAAACGGTTCGAAGACGTTGGCAAAACGTTTTTTGCTTCTTTTAGCGCCTTTGGCGATTCCCTTGATCTTACCGAATTCACGGCTGTAAAAGGTGATGATTAAATCCGATTCACCGTAGCTTAAACTCTTCAAAACAAATCCGGTGGTTTTATGGCTTTCTCTGGCACTCATGATTTTGACGCCAGTCCATCGAACTTAATGTCGCCGCCCACGATGGTCAGGACGGCGCGTCCTTTCAAATTGGCTCCATGAAAAGGCGAGTTTTTCCCGCGTGAGCGGAAGGATTTGACATCAACACGCCAAGTCAGATCTGGGTTGATGACGGTGATGTCTGCATCAGATCCCGGCGCAAGCGTTCCTTTGGGCAGATTTAAAATGCGCGCCGGATTGCCGCTCATTTTGGCGATAAGGGTTGGCCAGGTCAACACGCCGTCATGCACCAAATTCAAACTCAGTCCCAGAGACGTTTCCAGGCCGCTGATTCCGTTTAGCGCGTATTCGAATTCCACTTCCTTATCCGTCCGTCCATGCGGGGCGTGATCGCAGGCAATGGCGTCGAGTGTGCCGTCGGCAAGGCCTTCTTTAATGGCTGCCACATCGGCTTGGCTGCGAAGCGGCGGACTGACTTTATAGTTGGTATTATAATCCTGGAGCGATTCATCGGTTAAGGTGAAGTAATGCGGAGCGGTTTCCGCCGTGACGTTCAGTCCCCTTGCTTTAGCGTCGCGAATCAGGCGTATCGCACCAGCCGTGCTGACATGCGCGATATGAATCCGTGTGCGGGTATATTCGGCAATCAGAATATCGCGTGCGACCATCGCGTCTTCGGCGATGGCGGGAATGCCCGGCAGTCCGAGGATGGTCGAATAATAGCCTTCGTTCATCAGGCCGCCTGCGGAAAGATTTTTGTCTTCACAGTGCTGAATAACCGGCAGGCCCAGGGAGTGTGCGTATTCCATTGCCCGTCTCATCAGAGCCGCATCCATGACGGGTTTCCCGTCGTCGGACAGGGCCATAATTCCCGCTTCCTGAAGGTCCCAGAATTCCGTTAACTGTTTGCCGTCCGATCCAACACTGATGGCGCCAATGGGATAAACATTGGCCAGATTAGCTTCGGCGGCTTTTCGGCGGATGAATTCGGTGATGGAGCGATTGTCGTTAACCGGGTCGGTGTTGGGCATGCAGGCAATCGACGTGAAGCCGCCTGCTACGGCCGCAGCCGAGCCCGTGGCGATGGTTTCTTTGTATTCCATACCCGGTTCGCGCAAATGCGTGTGCATGTCGATTAAACCGGGCGCGACAACCATCCCGGCAAGGTCGATGACTTTTGCATCCGGTCCCGCCGTAATATTGGCGCTGCAATGAGCGATTTTTCCTGCTTCAATCAAAATATCCGTCAGGCCGTCTATTTTTTGAGACGGGTCAATAACCCGCGCGCCTTTTAATAACAGTTTCATTCGTTTCCTCCGGTAAGCAGGTAAAGCAGCGCCATTCTGACGGCGACACCCTTGTTGACTTGATCGAGAATAACGGAGCAGGCGGGATCATCGGCAATATCGGGTGAAATTTCCACACCGCGGTTAATGGGACCCGGGTGCATGACGATGACGTCATTTTTAGCCAGTTGGATATTCCTGCGATTCAGGCAATAGTGCTGGGCATATTCACGAAGCGAAGGGAAAATATTTTGTTTCTGCCGTTCCAATTGAATGCGCAGCATCATGATGACATCCGCGTCCGGAATCGCATCTTCCAGTTTTGTGCAGGCCTTAACGCCCATCCGTTCGATATCGCGCGGCAGCATGGTGGCAGGGCCGGCGATGACGACCTCAGCGCCCATTTTGGTCAAACCGTAAATGTTGGAACGGGCCACCCGGCTGTGCAGAATGTCGCCGATGATGGACACTTTCAAGCCGGCGATTTTTCCTTTTTTCTCTTTGATCGTCATCATGTCGAGCAGGGCCTGTGTGGGATGTTCATGCGCGCCATCCCCGGCATTGATGATGGATTGCGAGACCAGCGAGGCCAGAAGATGGGGGGCGCCAGCCGCGCTGTGCCGGATGACAATAATGTCCGGGTTCATCGCTTCGAGCGTCCGCGCCGTATCCATCAGGGTTTCCCCTTTGACCACGGAACTGGTTGATGCGGAGATATTGATGGTGTCGGCGCTGAGCCGCTTCCCGGCTATCTCAAACGATGTTCGCGTGCGTGTGCTGGCTTCATAAAACAGGTTAATCACGCTTTTTCCGCGCAGGGTCGGCACTTTTTTAATATCTCGCGTTGATATTTCCAGAAAAGATTCGGCTGTGTCTAAAATCAGGTTGATTTCGTCAACCGTCATGTCCTGGATGCCGAGGATGTCTTTTTTTCCAAGTTTCATCATAGATTTGCCTTGCGAGTATTTAAAATTACGTTTCTTCTAAAATAACAACTTCGTCTTTACCGCTTTTTTCCAGGAGATTAACGCTCACCGCTTCCCATAGAGACGAGGGGAGGTTTTTGCCGACGTAATCCGCGCGAATGGGCAGTTCACGATGTCCGCGGTCGATTAACACGGCCAGTTGAATCATTTTGGGACGGCCGAAATCAATTAATGCGTCCATGGCGGCACGGATGGTTCGTCCGGTAAATAGGACGTCGTCCAGAAGAATGACTTTTTTGTCCGTGAGATCGAAGGGAATATTCGTTTTCCCCAGGGGGGCTTTTTTGCTGGATTTGGCGATGTCGTCACGATAAAGCGTAATGTCCAGAATCCCCAAAGGGATCGTTTTGTTTTCAATGGCGGAAATCTTTTTTTGGAGTCTTTCGGCCAGATAAATGCCTCCGGTCCGGATGCCCACCAGGACAAGGTTATCCATTCCTTTGTTTTTTTCCAGGATTTCATAGGCGATCCGCGTCAAACATCGTTCAATGCCGTCACTGTCCATCACGATTTTGGAACTCGTCTTATTTGTCATTTTTTTTTCCTTATCATGTCGGGAAGTTGCCGTTCTCTGTCAAAACAATCAACGGAGCGAACCGCAGCCCATGCGATCAAAAATGCGTCACCGGGCATAAAAAAAGCCTTTCCCCTTGCGGAGAAAGGCCCGAATGTTCGTTGTGATCACTTTTTTCATCTTTCGTTGTCCTTTTTCAATCTCGCCGGATCAAATTAAAAGGTTGTATTACCGTGGGTCATTACAACACCCCTCGTTTCATGTCAAGGTAAAAATTGAAAATACTTTCTTTTGAAAAACATAAATGATATAGGCTCGCAACCTGAAGGAGGATGACTATGGCGATGAATCGTGAACCTCAGGTATTTTTGTTTTTAAGCGAAATCCTGGGGAGAAGTATTGTAGGTGCCACGGGCGAAAACTTGGGCCGCGTTTATGATTTGACCGCGGAATTTGTAGAGCCTTATCCAATTGTAACCGGTATTATCTTCCGTTCCGCCCGAAAAGATAATCCGGTCGTTCTTCCCTGGAAGGCAGTCGTGGACATGGATCAAACGATATCGGTGGCTGTGGAATCTATCCGGGAGTTGTCTGCACTGCATTTAAGGGAAGGGGAAGTCTTGCTTAAAGATGCGCTGCTCGATAAGCAGGTGGTGGATACGGATGGCGCCAAAATCAGGCGGGTCAACGATCTCCAGTTTTTAAAAACCAGACACGGTCTGCATCTTGTTCATGTAGATGTGGGTTTTCGTGGTTTGATTCGTCGTGTGGGTTTGATTCGAATTTTCGACGCCGTGTTTCAAGGGCTGTTTGATTACAAACTAACCAATCATTTTATTCCCTGGAAATTTACGCAGCCGCTCAGCTCTCCGGATCTTTTGCAGTTAAACATTGCCCAAAACCGATTAAGTCAAATCCATCCGGCCGATCTAGCCGATATCCTTGAAGAACTTGACATTAAACAGCGCTCCGCTGTTTTTCAAGCGCTGGATGTTGAAACGGCGGCCGAAACACTGGAAGAAACGGATCCCAAAATTCAGGTCAGCCTGATTAATGAACTCAATTCAGAAAAAGCTTCTGATATTATTGAGGAGATGTCTCTTTCCGAAGCTGCCGATCTGATCGGCGATTTGCCGAAATCCAAGGCGGAGGGCATTTTAAATGAGATGGAGAAGGATATTGCCGACGATGTCAAGGAACTGATGGCCCATCCGGAACAGGAAGCGGGCGGCATGATGACGACATCCTACCTCAGTTTCAGCCCGCAAACGACCGTTCGGGAAGCGTTGGTAGAGTTTCGCCGGGAAGCGGCCGATGTGGATCTGGTTTACTATGTTTATGTGACGGACGAGGAAGAGCGTCTTCTGGGGGTGATCAGCCTGCGGGATCTGATTCTGGCCGAACCGGATCAAATATTGGAAGACATTATGGATGAACGCGTTGTGTCGGTGAAACTCGATGATAAACATGATGATGTTGCCGAGCAGTTTGCTAAATATGCTGTAACCGCCATCCCGGTTGTAGATGACGAAGAGAAGATGCACGGCACCATCATTTTTAAAAATCTTCTGGAAATCGTAGCGCCGCAATTGGGCAAATAAGTCCTGACCGACTTTAGACAGTGATTTATGGAACAACTTAAAACATTCTGGAAAAAAATATTGCAGACCGGTTTATGGAAGGTGGGGCTGTTTTTTGCCTTGATCGGTCCGGGCATTATTACATCCAATGTCGATAATGACGCCGGTGGCATCACCACCTATTCGCTGGCCGGTGCTCACTATGGTTTAAGTCTGATCTGGATACTGATACCGGTAACCGTGGCCTTGATTATCATTCAGGAAATGTGCGCCCGAATGGGGGTGGTTTCCGGCAAGGGGCTTTCCGATCTCATCCGGGAGCGTTTTGGCGCGAAGATCACTTTTTATCTGATGATTATTCTCCTTTTTGCCAATCTGGGAAACACGCTGTGCGAATTTGCCGGAATTGCCGCCAGTATGGAAATATTCGGCGTCAGCAAATACATTTCCGTGCCGGCGGGCGCGGTCTTTGTCTGGTGGCTGGTGGTGAAGGGTAATTACAAGTCTGTGGAAAAAGTATTTCTTACGGCTTGTGTTTTTTATCTTTCCTATATTGTATCGGGATTCATGGTTCATCCCGACTGGCAGGCCATCAGCCAGGCGTCGTTAACACCCAGTTTGAGTTTTGACGCCGGCATGCTGACCATGGCTATCGGTATTATCGGAACAACCATTGCGCCCTGGATGCAATTTTATCTGCAGTCATCGATTGTGGACAAAGGCCTGAAGGCGGATAGCTACAAGTATTCCCGGATGGATGTTATCTTCGGTTCCATCACCGTCAATGTTGTCGCTTTTTTTATTATCATGCTTTGCGCCGTGACCTTGTTTCAAAACGGGCTCAAGGTTGAAACGGCGAAGGATGCCGCGCTGGCACTGGCGCCGCTGGCCGGATCCTATGCCTCGATGCTGTTTGCTTTCGGTTTGCTCAATGCTTCGCTTTTTGCCGCTTCGATTCTGCCGCTTTCCACGGCTTATACCATTTGTGAAGCCTTCGGCTGGGAATCCAGCCTGAATACGAAATTTGTCGAAGCACCGCAGTTTTACGGCCTTTATTCCCTGATGATCTTTTTAGGCGCGGGTATTATTCTACTACCGGATGTGCCGCTCATTGCCATCATGTTTTATTCACAGGTGATCAACGGCATTTTGCTGCCGTTTGTCCTGATTTTCATGTTGCTGCTGATTAATGACAAGCGGATCATGGGAGATTTTGTCAATGGCCGGCTGATGAATGTGATTGCCTGGGTAACGGTTATCATTCTCATAAGCCTGTCGGTCGCGATGGTTGCATCGGCTTTCTGGTCATGATTCCCGCATCAGGTATTGACTTGTTTCAGTGGAGCAGATTTCCCATGCGCTCCCACCGGATTTTCTTCAGAAGACTTTGTTCTTCGCTGTTCCATGACCAGTAGATAACGAGCGCTTTTCCTTCAACATCTCTTAAATTCACAAAACCCCAAAAGCGGCTGTCGGCGCTTTCGTCGCGGTTGTCGCCCATAACAAAAAGTGACCGCTCCGGAACGACGACCGGCCCGAAGTTATCGCGAGGCTGCATCATCGCCGGATAAGTGATGTTGTCGGAATAAATACCGAAGCTGTCTTTGTAGGGTTGATCATTGATGTAGATATTTTTATTTTTAATCTCGATTTTATCGCCGGCCACGCCAATGACGCGCTTGATATAATCCTTAGAGCGGTCATGGGGGTAAATAAAAACAATAATATCGCCTTTTTTCGGGTCGGTCACGGGGATTAAAATTTTTCTCAGTACCGGTATTTTAACGCCGTAAATGAATTTGTTGACCAGCAGGTGATCGCCGACAAGCAGCGCCGGCACCATGGATCGGGAAGGAATTTTATACGCCTGGATGACAAGGGTGCGAATGACGACGGCGATTAAAATGGCGATGATAATCGCTTCAATATATTCCTGAACATTTGATTTATCGTTTTTTTCCTTCATAACCGAGACGAACTCCTAAGAGTAAATATTGTGCAAAGAAACAAAAATCATCACCAGGGCAAGAAAACCTTTAACCATTTTTTGTCCGATCATGGCGAAAAAAGCGCGGTTGGATGCCCGATGGGGTGCTCTTAATTTTGCTTGACGAAGCAATTCTGCGATCACTAAGCCCGCCAGCCCTCCGAGGAAAAAACCACCCCAGACACCAAGACCCCAAAGAAGAGGCGTTAGAAGCATCATGCCTGTTGCAGAGCCTATGGCTGAGGCCCACAAGGCTTTCTTCATCACAGGCGCTTTATGCGTTTCCGTTAAGCTTGCCAGAAAATCCAGAGATTCGGCCAGAAGGGCAAAGACCAGCAAAAACAAGATGACTTTCCACCCGACTTGCGCAAAACCGGTTAAAAGGGCGTAAAACAAAACATCCAGAAATATAATGATGGTTCCGGGTAATCCGAACAAGGTCAGATAAATCCCGATGAACAATATCAAAATAAATACAACAAATCCTACCGAGGCCAAGGACGACAAAATGATTACTTCCTCTTCATACTCGAAGGTTGCCACTTTTCAAAAAGCAGCACACTGGTGCACGCGATATAGATCGTGGAATACGTGCCAACGACCGTGCCGACCAGCATGGCGAAAGCAAAATCACGGATGACCGGTCCGCCGAAAATATACAAGGCCAAAACCGTGAAGAAAACCGTCAGAGACGTCAAAATGGTTCTGCTGAGGGTTTCATTGATGGCCAGATTGATGATGTCGCCCAGCTTCTGTTTGGGATTGCGTTTGACAATTTCCCGAATTCGATCCAAGGTCACAATCGTGTCATTAATCGAAAAACCGATAACGAAAACGAGAACGGCCAGAATGTTGATGGTGAATTCCATATTCATAAAGGAAACCGCCCCGATCACAATCAGGGTGTCATGAACCAGAGCCAGAATGCCTCCTGCCGCATAACGGAACTCAAAGCGCCAAGTGACATAAATCAGGATCGCCAGCCAGGAAAAAATAACGGCAATAATTGCCTTGCGCGTAAAATCCGCACTGACTTTGGATCCGACGACTTCCACCCGCCGGATTTCATAATCCTTGTTGAACGCGGCCGTGAGCGGTTGTTCTACATTGGCGGCCAGTATCTTTTGATCGGAGAAAGATTCCGAGGTGCGAATCAAAAATTCATTGGCGCCGAACTGTTGAATGGTGCTGTTGGCCAGCTTTGTTGATTGGAGAGACGCGCGAATTTGATCGGCAGATATGTTTTTCGTGAATTTAACCTGAATGATTGAGCCGCCGGCGAAGTCAATACCAAGATTAAAACCGCCGTGAAAGATAATGGATCCAATGCCGATCATGATCAGGATGGCTGATAGAAACATCGCATACTTCATTTTTCCGACAAAATCTATGTTAACACCTGGTTTTATCAACTCCATGCTCATTTTATATCTCCTGCGTGCGCTTGAATTTAAATGCTGATTTTCTTAATATTAAAGTTCTGCATCACGTAATCAAAGATTACCCTCGTTACAAAAATAGCGGTAAAAAGACTGGCCAGCAGGCCAATGATGGTGGTTACCGCGAATCCCTTGATCGGGCCTGTCCCGAAAAACATCAGAACAAGAGCAGAGATGATGCCTGTAATATGCGTATCAATAATGGTAATAAAAGCCCGGTCATAACCCATGTCGAGTGCCATGCGGGGGGTTTTCCCTGTTCGGAGTTCTTCACGGATTCTTTCAAAAATCAGAATGTTCGCGTCCACCGCGACACCAACCGTGAGGAGCATACCCGCTATGCCCGGCAGGGTGAGTGTTGCCCGGAAAGCTGCCAGAACCGCCAGAATCAGAAATATATTGATGATGAGGGCAATATCGGCCACCGCGCCGGACAGACGGTAATAAACAATCATGAATAGAATAACCAGAAGCGAACCGATAATGGTTGCCAGAACACCCTGTCGGATCGAATCGCTACCCAGAGAAGGACCGACTGTTCTTTCTTCCAGAATGTTGACCGGGGCGGGCAGAGCGCCGGCGCGCAGAACGATGGCCAGATCGCGAGCTTCCTCCATGGTAAAGCTGCCCGTAATCTGAGCCTGGCCGCCGGAAATTCTTTCCTGAATAACCGGCGCGGAATGAACGACGCCATCCAGAACAATGGCCATCCGTTTCCGGACGTTTTCGTTGGTGATGCGGTCAAAATCAGCCGCGCCCTGCGCGTTGAATTTGATGGAAACGTGGGGTTCGCCGAAGCGGTCGGAAATCTGCACTTTGGCGGTTTCCAGTGAAGCGCCGGTCAGGAGCGTTTTGTTTTTTAGTAAATAGGGCACCTGACCTCTCTGGCCTGTAGATTTGTCGGCCCGCGAACCGTAAGCGATGACCGATCCTTCCGGTACGGTGCCGCGAAGCGCTTCATCCAGCGAATGCTCCTCATCAACGATTTTGAATTCCAAGAGCGCTGTCTTGCCGATCAGGTTTTTAGCTCTTTCAGGATCTTTGACACCGGGCAGCTGAATCAATATGCGGTTGTCGCCTTCCGGTATAATTTCAGGTTCCGCGACGCCAAACTGGTCAACACGGTTGCGGATTGTTTCCAATGAATGTTCAATGGTCAACTTTCTCATATCAACCGCTCTTTTGTTATTGAACTTTAAGGTGATCAATTGTCCCGCGTCGCGCGGGGTGGAGGATGCGATTTCCAGATCAGGAAACTGGTCTTTCAACACTTTTTCCAGAATGGATTTGCCTGCGGAATCGGTCAGCTCCAGTGCCATGGTGGCGCCTTTTCCTTTTTCCACATTCCGGAAACGGATCTTGTTTTCCATCATGGATTCTTTCAAATCATTGGATGCTCGCTCCATCATGGACTCCAGCGCTTTATCCGTATCGATTTCCATCAGAAGGTGCATACCGCCCTGCAAATCCAGACCCAGATGAATTTTTTCCTTGGGCACGTATTGATCCAATGGCGACGGAATATTGCTAAAGAAGGTCGGTATCAAAAAGTACAAACAACCAAGGCACACAACTGCGGTGATCGCTATCCTGATTTTTAAAGATTTGAACATGAAATGCCCCTTTCTATACTATGGCTTTGTCGCCGGAGCTGAAGTTTGTGAGCCGGATTTCTGAAGCACCGTGGCGATCGCGGTTCTGGCAATCTTAATTCTGACTTTGTCGGCAATTTCCAGTGTGACGACTGCATCGGCCAGTCCCGTGACCTTGCCGTAAATACCGCCGTTGGTCATCACCGAATCCCCGTAAGCAAGGTTATCCAGCATGATTTTGAGTTCTTTCTGCTTCTTTTGCTGAGGGCGGATCATTAAGAAATAGAAAATGCCGAAAATCACCACCATCATGACGATAAAACTCCAATCACCGGCGCCGCCCGCTCCTTGCGCCGCCGTTCCCTGGTTGCCGCCCATTGCGTATGCTGCTGAAATCAATTTTAGTTCCTCCTTCAGTCCAATAGCTCTTTATCAGAATTTTTTATAATTTCATCCTAATTTATTAAAAAAATCGTTTTTAAACTCAAAAAAACGATTTTCGTTGATAGCCGTCCGTATTTTTTCCATATGAAGCATGTAATGACGGATATTATGAATCGTGTTCAATATCATTGCCAGTATTTCGCCGGCAACATAAAGGTGCCTTAAATAGGCCCG
>CAYVFA010000041.1:0-17023 GCA_964450075.1 uncultured Smithella sp. | reverse complement strand
GGAGCCACACAGGCCCGTGCCTATTGTGTCTACAACGATACAGAGCTTATTTTAGCTGTGCGTGGGGAGTTGTGCGCCCAATGTTTATATGAACCCTTCCTTAAGCCCAACGATAAAAAATGCTGCCCCGGCGGCGAACATGGTTGTCGTGGTGAGACACTGATAAGCATTTCTGGGGGCGCGTTGCAGCTTAGTCCTGGAACGTGGGTATCTTGCCCGACAAAGGTTGACGCGCACGGTTATATAAGATTCAAACGCTCTGGTGCGAACATGACTTGCTATGTCTATCATGCAGATGATAGCCCTAAAGGGAACGATGTCATAGATATACCTGGTATGTAGTTATTAAAGGAAGGGCGCATTGGTAATCCAGTTGATGCAATTCGCTAGCAGAAAATGGGTCTTGAAATATAAGTATTTTGAAAAAGACATCAGTAATATTTCAAGACCTGATTTTGCCTAACCCCATTTCTTTCCTAAATCAAGCGTTTGGCCACCAATGAGGCAAAATGTTCAAAGGAGCGGTTGTAGGTTTTTTCCGCGTCCTTTGGAAAGAAACACGCCGGCAGCTGCCTTTGTTTCAGGTGATACTCAACACAATCACAACAGATACCTTTTCTCATACAAGGATCGTAAGAACAATTGCAGTTTTTCAGATTAGCTTCTTTTTTACATTCCATTGTTTCACTGAATCTCCTTAATCAGATGTGCCTTGTGGCGGTCATGTCATTAAAGCGCGTCGAGGAGAATGGCGTCAATATCAAGTTTTTTGGCATTTTGATCCAACTGATGATCAAAGGTGACAATACTACAATCTTCACAAGAAGCTACGGCCAGGTGAATGGCGTCAAGTGATTTCAAAGGCAGGGTGAATTGGGCAATCCAGTTGCCTGCAAGACGATAGTGATTGGCTGTCACCGGCAAATAATGGAAATATTTTCCCTCGACATGGGATAGAAATTTTGCGGATATTTTTCTGGCCGTTTTTGCATCCATTTCCTTGTTCCGAATTTTTCTGGAAAGCGCTGAGAAAAACTCGACTTCCGTAAGGGCGCTGATATTCGGCCTGTCCATTTTAGATAGAAATTCTTCCGCTTTATCGGAAAGAGCCTCTGGACAGTAATAGGCGACGATTACACTCGTGTCGATATAATACATCAATAACGTTCCTCTTGCCTGCCTTCAATGACAGTTGCGCTCAAGGGCTTGCCGGAAAGCTTGATGGCTGCCCGAAATTTCTTAAGGCTGGGCAGTCTTTTTGTTTTTCCGGCTGAAGGTACCAGGCGGGCAACCTCTACTTTCCGACGCGTTAAAATAACTTCCATTCCTTCTTCCACTTGATGAATCAGACTACTGAACTTGCCTCTGGCTTCTTTGATATTGACTTCCATATCCTTACCTCACGAACTTTGTCTATTTATTGTCATGAAGTGTACACCAATATTTAAAATGTGTCCACTGAAATTCAGGGGGAAGACGGGCACTCGTCTTCTATAGCCATCATTTTGGCGATCCGTCGTTCATGGCGGTCGCCGGCAAAGGTTGTGTCCACGAATTTCGCGATCATATCGCATACCGGTACGCTGTATTTGATCCGGCCGCCGAAGGCGATGAAGTTGGCGTTGTTATGGGCCTTGGCCATTTCGGCGCTGAATAAATCGAGTAGGAGCGCGCAGCGGATGCCTTTGACTTTATTGGCGGCCATCGAAATGCCGATGCCTGTGCCGCAAAGCAGAATGCCGAATTCATAACCGCCTTTTTTGAATTCGTTACAGGCGGCAAGCGCCATGTCCGGGTAATCGACAGAGGCATTGCCCCAAGTGCCCATATCTTTGACCTCAAAATTCTTCTTTTTTAAAAAAGCAACGATCTCGTCTTTAAGCTCAACTGCCCCATGATCAGAGGCTATCACGATTTTTTTCATTTTTATTCTCCGTCCGATAATGATGGTATTTCTTTCTATAAGATTATCAATTCTGTCAACAAAAATACTTTACTTAAACGGCATATTTGCGTAAAAACCCCCCATGCGGGACTTATTAAACCGGTATTACCATCATCTCCTGATTGAAAAAGGCGCGGCGGGCAATACGCTGGAAGCGTATGGCCGAGATCTGAACCGTTATGTGTCTTTTCTGGAGCAAAGGAATCTTACAGAGGCGACCCCCCAGACCGTTATCGATTTTCTTGTGCAAATTAAAGACGAAGGGTTGTCCGCCAATTCGATGAACCGGTCCCTTGCGGCACTGAGGGGTTTTTATAAATATTTATTGCAGGAAAAAGTCCTGGAGGAATCGCCGCTGGCCCATATTGAGCTGGCCAAGGTCTGGATGCGTTTACCCGATACGGTCAGTAAGGAAGAGATGAACTTGATTCTCCTGCAACCGGGCGACCAGACGCCGTCCGCGCTTCGCGACAGCGCGATGCTGGAACTGCTCTATGCAACGGGCCTGCGTGTCTCAGAATTAATCGGGTTGACGATGAACAGCATCAACTGGCAGGTCGGTTTTCTGATTGTTATGGGTAAGGGGAGCAAAGAGCGCGTTGTCCCGATTGGTAAGACGGCCTACGACATTGTGAGGCGCTATCTGGATGAAGCCAGGCCCAAACTGATAAAATCCAAAACGACGGACTGTTTATTTCTGAATCGCTTCGGGGGGGCATTTACAAGGCAGGGACTCTGGAAAATCATTGTCGGTTATGCGCAAAAAGCAGGCTTGCATAAAAAGGTTCACCCGCACACTTTCCGGCATTCTTTCGCGTCTCATTTGCTTGCGGGGGGGGCGGATTTACGCGCGGTGCAGGTGATGCTGGGGCATTCCGATATTTCGACAACACAGATTTATACCCATGTGACAAAAGACCGGTTGAAAGAGATCCATAGCAAATATCATCCGCGAGGCTGAACGCATGCAGCAAAAGGCTGGAAATAAAATTCAATTTAGCAAAAAAATCATTGTGGGCGTGATCATCGTCGCCGTGATCCTTTCGTTTCTGGCCTCTTTGATCTATTTTCGTCCAAAGATTTTCGGGACAGGTTTTCTTTATGGTCAGAGAGTCATCAATACTTTTTCTTATTATGTGTTAAAACATAAACCCCGTTTTTATTACCTGGAGGTTGAAAAAAACGGAAAAGATCTTCGTGTGGATGCCGGTGACGTATTGGAAATTAATTATCGGGATGAGTTTGTCATAAAATCCGTGGCCAGTGACGATTTGAACGGAAAATTTATATCGGCAACGATTGACGGGACAAGCAGGGGGGGAAATCATATCGGCGTATTGTTTCGCGGCATTGAATTTGTTAACCCAATCATGCAAAGCGGCACATTGGCTAAAGATACGCAGGCAGTCAGCATTTATAAAATTACGATTGCTTATCAAAAGGAAAAAATAGACGCGGTGCCGATTCGTGTAAAAATCCTGCCTCAGGACTGGCTGAGGGTTGCAAAAGAGTCCAGCGATGTCGGTGTGCAAATTGAATATCTGAAAAAGGCGGTTGCCCAAAACAGCGATGATGTCGGCGTGCGCAAGCTTCTAGCGAGCATCTATCTGCGACAAAATCGGACAGAGGAGGCAGCATCGCTTTATGCGGATATTTTGCGCATAAAGCCTGATGATGCGGCGGCAGCAAAGGAATTGGCGCGCTGCCATCTGAAAGTCGGCAGAACCGATCAGGCGGCTGAAATTTTATCAAACCTTGTCCGGCAGCAACCGCAGGATGCTGAAGCCCATGCCATGCTGGGACTGGCTTTCAGCCATCAAAAATCGTGGAACAAAGCGGCAGAATCTTATCTTCAGGCAGTTCATCTTGATCCGGGGAATCACGCGATCAGATTGCAGCTGGCGGAAGCTTACGAAAAAGCGGATAAAGCCGGCGCAGCCATGGAGCAATATCAGTATATTACAAAGCATTCGCAGGATGCCGCCCCGGCCTGGCGCGCCCTGGGAGATAGTTATCTCAGAAAAAAGAAGTACGATCTGGCCATCGAAAGCTATACGCAAGTTATTAAAAGCAACCCGAAAGATGCGGCGGCATATGCCAACCTAGCTACGGCATACGCCGGACAGGGCAATACAAAAGAAGAAATGGCCAATTTGCAGAAGGCTGTGGCACTGATGCCTGACGAACCTGTGATTCACTTTAATCTGGCGGCTGCCTATGAAAAAAGAAAAAAAACGGACGAGGCCATCAAGGAATACTTATATGTTTTGAAAAGAAATCCTGATGATACGGATGCTCTGGAACGTTTGGCGGATCTGACTTTCAAAAACAAAAAATATGATCAGGCTGTTAAGTATTACGAAAAGGCAATCAAGCTGGGCGCGAAGGATCAAACGATGCTTAACAATTTGGCCTATACTTACACGAAGCTGGGCAGGGAAAAAGAGGCTGTCAAATATTATGAAAAAACAGCTCCCACCAAACAAACACTGGGCATGATGGGCAGCTATTATATCCGGGACAAGAAATATGCGCAGGCGATTAAATATTATCAGAAAATTGTGAAACTTGAGCCGAAAAAAGCTTCTTCTTACGCAGGTTTGGGGTATGCTTATCTAGCTTCAGGAAATCCGGATAAGGCGATTGAAAATTATTTAAAGGCGTTGAAATTTGACCGCGAGGATGATGAAATATACGCCAACCTGGGTGACGCCTATGAAAAGAAAGGGCTTTACTCTGAAGCGCTGAAAGCATACAAAAACGCTTATGAGATTAATCCGGAGACAAGAGTAGGCGCGAAAATTCCGCGACTGCGCATTCAAATAATGCAGAAAAAATAATCCTTACAGGAGCGAATCATGAAAGAGGTGAAGCTTGATAATTTAACCATTGGAAATCAGACGGGATTTCTTTTAATTGCGGGGCCCTGTGTGATTGAAAATGAAGCGGCTGCGATGGAGATCGCTTCTTATCTGAAAGCGCTGACGGCAAAGCTGGATATTCCTTTTGTCTTTAAAGCTTCCTACGATAAAGCGAATCGCACATCGATCAATTCTTATCGGGGACCCGGGATGTTGGAGGGGCTGGCGGTCCTGAAGCACATTAAAGAAAAAATCGGCGTTCCGATTCTTTCCGATGTACATCGCTTTGAAGAAATCGACGAAGCGGCCGGTGTTCTGGATATTATGCAGGTGCCGGCTTTTCTGTGCCGTCAGACGGACTTTGTCGTGGAGGTCGCGAAAAAAGCAAAGAGCGTCAATGTTAAAAAAGGTCAGTTTCTTGCTCCCTGGGATGTGGCCAATATCATTGCAAAGATCAAAGCAGCAGGGAATGAGAATATTTTAATTACCGAACGCGGTGCATCTTTCGGCTACAATAATCTGGTTTTTGATGTACGTGCCCTGCCGATTATGAGGGCGATGGGGTATCCGGTTATTTTTGACGCAACGCACTCGGTGCAGTTGCCGGGCGGAGCGGGAACTGCCTCCAGCGGTCAGCGTGATATGGTGCCTTATCTGGCGCGAGCGGCCGTGGCGGCAGGTGTGGATGGCATTTTTATGGAAGTTCATCCCGATCCGGAAAAAGCGCTCTGTGACGGGGCGAATTCTCTTTATCTGAATTCACTCGAAGCGTTGCTGACGACGTTGAAGGAGATTGATGAAATCGTGAAGCGTGAAGCGCAGAGAGGATAAATTCATGTTGAAAAAAAATATTCAGGGAAAATTGAAAAAGATAAAGATGCTGATTCTGGATGTGGACGGGGTGATGACCGACGGGAATATTATCATGGACAGCGACGGACGGGAAATGAAGAATTTTAATGTTCGCGACGGTCATGGGTTGGTCATGATTCAACGCCATGGCATACAGGCTGCCATTCTCACCGGTCGAACGTCAGCCGTGGTTGAGCATCGGGCGCGTGATTTAAAAATTGCGGGAGTTTACCAGGGGGCGCTCAACAAGAAAGAAATATTCGAACAGATTCTTAAAAAGAACAATCTGACACCCGAAGCGATAGCTTATATAGGTGATGATATTGTTGATATTCCCGTCTTGAAAATGGTCGGTTTTTCCGTGGCGGTGGCGGATGCGGTGGAACTGGTTAAAAAAACAGTTGATTATGTAACAGTCAACAGCGGCGGGCAAGGTGCCGTAAGAGAAATTTGTGAGATGTTGCTCATCTCCCAGGGCTATTGGACTGAGGTTGCGGCAAAATATCATTTTACCGATCTCCTGTAATCGGTAAGAGCAAACACGGACTATAAATTCGGGAAAATGGAAATGACGCTTGCCTGGAGTTATCTGTTAATTGCCGGATTGTTGGAAATCGGCTGGCCCCTTGGTTTTAAATTGTCTCAAACCACGCCGCACCGCGTGCCCTTTATTTTGATGGCGGTGGTCTGTATGGCATTGAGTGGACTCTTTTTGTGGCTGGCGCAGCGCGATATTCCAATTGGAACAGCTTACGTGGTTTGGACGGGAATCGGTGCGGCGGGTACTTTTCTGATCGGTTTGATTGCCTTTCATGATCCCGCATCCATGATGCGGATTTTATCGTTTTTTCTTATTGTCGCGGGTGTTATCGGCTTAAGAATTTCCGCTTGATCATGGTCGGCAGACGCCTCTGTATAGATCCTGTCAATCCGAAGCATGAAAGCATCCGAATAGCTTTACACGGATGATGGTGAGTGATATAAAGAATCATAATGCTGAATAAAAAAGCGAAAATTATAACATTAGCTGTGTTGATTATTGCGCTCATTGCGGCAGCTGTTTTTTTTGTTATGCGCGAAATCGGCGAAAAAAAGGCCAGTGTGATAAAAATATCACCTGATCAACCGGATGTCACGATTCAGGATTTTATTTATTCGGAAGTTGGCAAGGATAATATCCAGTGGGAAATAAGGGCAAAAACCGCTATCTATAAAAAAAAACAGAATCTTGCCTTATTTGATCAAGTCCAGGTAAAATTAACCACGGATAAAGGTAAAATATTTAATATGACGGGTGATAAAGGCGAAATGCTGACGGATAAAAAAGATGTTGAAATCAAAGGTCATGTGGTGATCAGCTCCGACACAGGAGAGACATTTCTGACCGATCACGTTCATTATAGTGATGCCCAAAGAGTAATCCATACGGAAGCACCGATTGTCATGGAAAGTAAGCGCATAAAAATACAAGGGGTTGGTTTGACAATTCTAATGGACAAAGGCGAACTGACGCTTGCTTCAGGTGTCAAAGCCAAAATCAAATGATAGGGATGATTTGTTAACATGAATAAAATATATCTTATCGTTATATATATTATATTTACACTGAGTGCCGGGGTATGGGCGCAGGTTGGCCCCAATCAGAAAAACATGTTGCATAAAAATGAACCGATTGAGATTGTTTCTGACAAAATGGAAGCTTTTCAAGAAAACAGGCTGGTTGTTTTTTCCGGGAATGCCGTGGCGACGCAAGGTGATATTAAAATGAAAACGGATCGTCTGTCCATTTACTACAAAAAATCAGAAGATAAAAAGGAAAAAGTCGGGCAGCAGGAAATGGCGGGGACGGGAGATCTTGACAGAATAGAGGCTACGGGGAATGTTATTATCACTCAAAAAGACATGGTGGCGACCGGAAAAGATGCCATTTATTATCAGGAAACCGCTCAATTTGTCCTGACGGGGAAGCCCGTTTTGCATCAAGGCAAGAATGTCGTAAAAGGATGCAGAGTTATTTTTTACAGTAATGAAAGCAAGGGTAGAGTGGAACCTTGTGCCGAGGAAAATTCGGGAAGGGTTACCGCGACAATCCAGCCGCAGAAGAAAAAATAAAAATATGCAGACGGGCTGACAGCCTTCGAATGGATCTTGAATGAGTCATTTATCAGCAAAAGGACTGGTTAAAATTTATAATAAGCGGAAAGTGGTCAATCAGATTGATCTGGAAATTTCGCCTGGCGAAGTGGTCGGTTTGCTGGGACCGAACGGCGCAGGCAAAACGACAACTTTTTATATGATTGTCGGTCTGGTCAAGCCCGACGGGGGCGAAATATTTCTCGACGGTGAAGATATCAGCAAATATCCGATGTATAAACGGGCTCGAAGAGGTTTGAATTATCTGCCTCAGGAACCGTCTATTTTCCGCAAACTTACCGTCGAACAAAACATATTGGCTATTCTGGAAACACTTGATATAAGTGAAAGTGAAAGGCAAGAGAGGCTGACAGAACTTTTGGGCGAACTGGATCTCACCGCTCTGGCGAAGAATCATGCCTACTCTCTGTCCGGCGGTGAAAGAAGAAGAGTGGAAATAACAAGGGCTCTGGTGACGTCACCCAAATATATCCTGCTGGATGAACCCTTTGCGGGTATTGATCCGCTGGCGGTGGCCGATATTCAGAAGATTATTGAAAAATTAAAAAATAAGAAGATTGGAATTATTATTTCCGATCATAATGTCCGGGAAACACTTTGCTGTTGCGATCGGGCGTATATTGTTAATGAAGGAGCGATTCTTGTTCAAGGAGAACCGGAAATCATCGCGAAAAGTGAACTGGCCAAAAAAATTTATTTTGGAGAAGATTTCTGTTTATAGAATCGCAGGGATGTGTGACACTCAGTTATGGCTTTTGAATTAAAACAAAATTTAAAGTTGTCCCAGCAACTGATTATGACGCCGCAATTACAGCAGGCGATTAAGCTTCTGATATTGTCTCGTCAGGAGCTTGTGGATACAATCAATCAGGAAATCGAAGAAAATCCCCTGCTGGAAGAAGTAACGCCGGATGATGCCAGTCCGGAGGAAGTGCGCGCTGACGTCGAAGACGATGTTCAGTCGATTGAAAAGGAAGAAAGTAAAGCGCCGGAGCATGCCGCGGAACTGACTGGCGAAGGCGACGGCCGCGAAGAGTTCGACTGGAATAATTATCTGGAAGATTACGGCCCCGTTGGGGTTTCATACGACCGGGCTGATGGGGATGCGCCCACGCTCGATAACGTTTTAACGGAAAGTCCGTCGCTTGTCGAACACCTGATGTGGCAGATGAAATTGTCGCCTTTTACCGAGGAAGAAGTGCGTGTCGGTTCTCAAATCGTCGGCAACCTTGATCCCAACGGTTACCTGTGTGCGACGCTTACGGAGATTGCCCAGTTGGAAAACGTCAGCGAAGACCGGGTCGAGAGTATTTTGAAAAAAGTTCAGGAATTTGATCCGCCTGGTGTGGCTGCCCGTAATCTCCAGGAATGTCTGCTCATTCAAGCCCGGATGTTAGGCAAAGCAAATCCTCTTCTGGAAGTTATTATCCGGGACCATCTTAAAGATCTGGAATTGAAAAATTATGTCCATATCGCCCGAAAACTTAAGGTTCCGCTTCGAGAAGTGGAAATCGCTGTTTTACTGATCAGTAAAATGGATCCCCGGCCGGGGGCGATTTATTCAGAAGAAAAAGTTCAATCCATTATCCCCGATGTTTATGTTGTGAAATCGGGCGATGACTATAAAATCATTCTCAATGATGACGGTTTGCCGCGTCTGAGAATCAGTAATTTCTATCGTGAAATTATGGCCGGCGTCGGCGGACGGGATCATGCGGAAGAGGAAAACGGCAAGAAATATATTCGTGACAAGGTTCAGTCGGCAACCTGGCTCATCAAAAGCATCCAACAGCGGCAAAAGACCATTTACAAGGTCGCCGAAAGCATTGTCAAACATCAGAGAGAATTCTTTGATTACGGCATCGATCATTTAAAGCCTCTGGTATTGAGAAATATTGCTGATGATGTGGAAATGCATGAATCAACGATCAGTCGCGTGGTCACCAATAAATATATGCACTCTCATCGCGGCATCTTTGAAATGAAATATTTTTTCGGCAGTTCCATCCAGAGAACGTCAGGTGAAAATATCGCGTCGAAAAGCGTCAAAGAGGAAATAAAGCAGCTTATTGGTAAGGAAAACCCTAAAAAACCATACAGTGATTGTGAAATCGTTGATTTACTCAAGGCGAAGGGCATCGATATTGCCCGGCGCACAGTCGCTAAGTATCGGGAAATGATTGGAATATTACCGTCGTCCAAGCGGAAGAAATATTTTTAAAGTCAAGACTTTAAAATGGCGATGTAATAATCAGGAGGGTAAAATTCCGGTTGACATTTGGTTTAGTCGCCACTATAGCACTAACCTTTGTTTCCGGTAGTGAGGGTGTCTTTCTGGATATTGTGACTACCTAAATTTGATCAGGAGGAAAAAATGAATATTTCGGTAACTTTCAGAACGGGTGAAGGTGAAAACTGGCAGAAAAATTATGTAGAGGAAAGAATCGTTAAATTGAAGAAGTATCTGGATGTGCCCTCCGAAGTCCACGTTATCCTTTCAACGGAAAAGTTTCGTGCTGTTGTGGAAATAAATCTGAGCGCCAACGGCTGGAATGTGAATGCCAAAGAAGAAGACAAGGATATGCATCTGGCCATCGACAGTTGCGTTGATAAAATTGAAAAACAACTTAAAAAGCAAAAAGAGAAAACCAGAGAACACAAACCCAGAAGTATTCGTCACGCAGACAGCACGTCTGAAGAACAGGAAGAAGACGATTATGCTGCAAAGGTGGTCGAAACCCGTAAGGTCGTTTTAAAATTCATGTCGCTCGAAGAAGCGGTCCTGGAACTGGAAGGCAATAAAGCCCATTTTATCATTTATCGTGATTCGACCTCCGAAAAAATCAGTTTGGTTCATCGCCTTGATGACGGTAACTTTGCGCATATCGAAACGAACAGTTAAACCATACAACCAATTTATTTCAGAACCATGATGTTAAAATTCCCTTCCCCACTCATCCTGGTGGGGAAGGGAATCAAATAATAGTGTTTCTGATTGCAAGGTCAGGTGTAGAGCACATGCGACTGGATCAAATTTTTAAAATAGAGTTTCTTTGTGATGATCTCTTGTCCCATTCCAAAGCAGACGTGCTGGCGGAGCTGATTCATGTTTTGATTAAGAGCGGTCTTGTCATAGATAGAGCCAAAGCAATTGATTTGCTTCAGCAAAGAGAAAAGCTGGGTTCAACCGGCATCGGCGACGGTGTTGCCATCCCGCACGCTAAAGTTCCGGACATAAACGAACTGGTCGTTGTTTTCGGACGCAGTAGAGAGGGAATTGCCTTTGATGCGATTGACGGGAAACCGGTTCAACTGTTTTTTTTGCTACTGGCTCCGGAGAATTCGGCAGGGCAGCATTTAAAAGCCCTGGCCAGGATTTCTAAAATGTTAAAAAAACCAAACTTTCGTAAGAAACTTATCGATGCGCACACAAAAAACGATTTATTTAAGGTGATCGTTGAACATGACGCGTCCACTCCCCTGTGAGAAAAAATCACCTCATCAGAAGGTTACGCTGAAAATTTTGTTTCAGGACCGTCTGACTTTTTCGGGAATCCACCATATCTTTGCGCCGCAAAGCTGGAAGAAGACTTTTTCCAGGCCGCATGTCAAATTCTGCCGGACCCTGCAGAAGGTTCGTTATCGGGAAGATGCTCTTCTTATTCTTACCCCGGGAGCGCAAATCAAGCTGATAGCACTTACCGATCCGTTGCGTCGGGAATATTTTGACCATCTTATCTCTTGCAAGCCGGCTTTAATGATTTTTGCACAATGTAGAACATTGCCGCCTTCGCTGAAAAAACTATTTAAAGATCATCATGTTCCCATCGCAGTTTCCCTGTTTCATGAAAATCTTCTGGAGAGCCGGATCAAGGCGATCATTCAGGAAAAAATAAAAAAATGTGTTACTCTGCATGGTGTTGCACTGCAAATTCAGGGCAAGGGAATTCTGATCACCGGAGCCAGTGGAATCGGCAAGACTTCTACTGCGATACAGGCCGTGCAGGATGGCTATTGCTGGATAGCCGATGATGTGGCGGTGCTTCACAAACAAAACGACCAACTGTTTATTTGTGGTCACAGGAAAATCAAAAATTATTTACATACCCGGCAGACCGGAATCGTGTCAGTCGATGCATTGTTGCAAGCATCCGCGATTAAGTCCAAAACTAAACTTACTGCCATGATTGACGTCTTCAGAACAGATACGGATGTGGTGACATTTCAGGTTATGGATAAGGAAATCCTGGGAGCCCGTCTCCCGTGCCTGCAAATAGGGATTCCCCGTGCTGGATATTTAGACAAAAATCTGTTAAAAAAAGCATCAGAAATATTAGAAGGGGTTGGATCATTGAAAAATCTTCAAGTTGTCATTATCACAGGATTGTCCGGTTCCGGTAAAAGTACGGCGCTCAGAGCACTGGAAGACATCGGTTATTTTTGTGTGGACAATCTCCCCGTGGTTTTACTGCCGAAATTTCTTTCGATTACCATCCAGTCTTCACCGCACATCAAACGGGTGGCCATGGTGATGGATTTGCGGGAAAGAAGTTTTGTCGAAAAGTACCAGCGCATTTTTGAACGGTTGAAGGAAAAGGGATACAAAATTGAAATCCTTTTTCTGGAAGCTACTGAAGATTCACTGTTGCGTCGATTCAGTGAAACCAGACGCAATCACCCGTTATCCGCTAAGGGATCCACCATTATGGATGGAATCCAGATGGAAGTCGATCAGCTATCCTCGCTCAGGCAGATGGCGGATAAAATTATCGATACCACCACGACCAATGTTCATCAACTCAAAGATACCATTCAAAGACAATTTCTGCCGTCATCCCATCAGAAAAAAATGGTTATCAGTGTGATGTCTTTCGGTTATCGTTATGGTTTACCGTCGGATGCGGATCTGGTGGTTGATATAAGATTCTTACCCAATCCCTATTATGTCGAAGGTTTAAAAAAATATGATGGTCATCACCCTGCAGTGGCAAACTATGTTTTGGAGAATAAAGAAAGTAAAAAATTTCTAAAAAAAGCAATCGACATGATGAATTTTGTTATCCCTCTTTACGAGAAAGAGGGGAAAGCCCGCCTGACCGTCGCTTTTGGATGCACGGGCGGCAAGCATCGATCGGTCGTGATGGCTAACCAGTTCAGTTCGCATTTCCAGACGATGAAGCACATCGTTCACACAACTCACCGGGATATTAACAAAAGCTAAAATTACGTGAAGCGTGATAGGTGAATAGTGGATAGTGGATAGTGGATAGACACCCCCTGCGGGGCTTGTGCTCGGCAGGGGGTGTCTTGCTTGAACCTTGAACCGCTGAACCGTGAACCTCGAACCCTCACATCGCCATCTTTTTCATCACGTTGTCTTCAATCCAATGCGGATCCCACCATTCCTGAGGATTGACAAACTGTCCTCCAGCCAGAATGCTGAAATGCAAATGATCTCCACCGGCCAGGCCGGTTAATCCTGAAACACCAATTCTTTCCTGTTTCTTAACATTTTTCCCGACGGTGGCTTCAATAGAAGAAAGATGTCCATACAAACTGGATATCCCCAGACCATGGTCAATGATAATCGCATTGCCGTAAATGCCCAGCGGACCGGCAAAGACAACGATTCCATGATTGGCGGCTTCAATAGGCGCGTGTGCAGTCGAGGCCAGATCAACACCTTGATGGACGGCGTTGCCGTAAGATGTGTTATTAATCAAATAGGTTCTCTGATCTCCAAACATGGCCGTGGGTTTGGCGTTACTCATCCTGAGAAATGCGCCTTCCCATAATTTCTTGTTGATGGATTTGCTGCAGATGTTTTGAATCGTTTTTGTATTTTCATCGCGCAGGGTTGTATTCACATAACCAAATACTTCAGCGTGCGTTTTTCCCTGTAACAGGGAAGTTAGTGCTTGAAATTCAGGCATTTTCTGCTGGAGAAAGACATCTCCAAGATTGACTTTGTCGGAGCGGAATTTTTTTGGCTTGATGTTGTAAGGCATGGAAATTCTGTTTTCATTGCCTGCTTCATCGCGGGCGAAGATCGTGATTCTTGTTTTGGCATTGGATGCATCCATTGGAAGGGCAAAGTAAGCAACCGATGTCGGTTTGTTGTTAACTAAAATGGTATAGCCTTGGGAAAAACGGTTATCCACATAGACGCCTGTCAATGCGCTTGGTTTGGATGAACGATAGGTAATAAATCCTGTCCCGCCCTGATTGATATAGTTGATCGGATTGAGTACGGCAATTTGCGGAGGCACCGTATCAATTTTGACCGGCGCTGCCAGGATGGTTTCATTTTTGAAAAGGGAACAGTCCACAGCGGTTATGTTAAGGCTGGCCGGGCCGTTTTTAAGTTTGAGCTCATCGGTGTTCAGGATGAGTTGAATGGCTTTCTCTTTGAATGTTCTGGAAGGGAACGTTTCCTGAAACAGAATGTGCGACTGATTATCCTGTGTGATTTCCACCTTTAAACTCGCAAGACCGCTTGATGCATCCGTAAGCGTCATTCCGATTTCTTTTTGTCTGCCGATGGCCGTGATATCCTGATTCAATTTAATAACCGGTTTCCCCCGATCAAGATAATCGGCAAAATAAAGCCAGCTTGCCACACCGGCCAGTAAAACAATTACAGCCAACGTTACATAAACGCCTATCCTTTTCATCACATTGCTCCTTGATTTATGATATGAATGAACCCGCGGCTTTCATAATGACTTTTAAGAACGTTTGCAAGAAAAATATCCTTTTGCCGGCGTGGCGCTAAGAGACTTTATGCCTTGATCTTGCCGATAAACGCTGTTATATTCCCAAAAAAACCAACAAAGTGATCAAAACCCATGCTGAAAAATAAAAATATTGTGTTGGGAATAACCGGTGGTATTGCCGCCTATAAAGCGGCGGAGTTGACTCGGGCGCTGATCAAAGCCGGTGCGCAGGTGCGGGTGATCATGACGAGGAGCGCAACGGAGTTTATTGGGCCCCTTACCCTGCAAACCCTTTCACAAGGCCCGGTTTACACCGATCTCTTCACCCCCGCGGATCAATACAACATGGCGCATATTGCGCTTGCGGATTGGGCTGACGCCTTTGTCATTGCGCCGGCGACGGGAAACATCATCGGAAAAATTGCATCCGGTATTGCTGATGATCTCCTCTCCACAACCATTATGGCGCAAAACAACCCAACCTTAATCTGTCCCGCCATGAACGATAAGATGCTGGCGAATCCTGTTGTGGCGGACAATATCCGTAAACTCAGGGCATTCGGTTATGTCGTCATGGAAAGCGGGTTCGGCGAGCTGGCCTGCAAAACATCGGGATCGGGGCGATTGCCTGAGATAGGGGAAATATTGGATACTATTGAATCCCTGCTGACGCCCAAGGATTTTACAGGGGAACACTTGCTCATTACAGCCGGTCCCACCGAGGAGCCGCTTGATCCGGTGCGTTACATCACCAATCTTTCATCGGGGAAAATGGGCTATGCGCTGGCAATGGCCGCACATCATCGCGGAGCAAAAGTGACGCTGATTTCCGGACCGACAAAATTAGCGGCGCCGCCGGTCGAAAGAATAATATTTGTGCGTACCGCTCTGGAAATGTACCATGCTGTGATGGATCATTATTCCAAAGCGACGGTAATCATCAAAGCAGCGGCGGTAGCCGATTACCGGCCTAAATCCACCGCATCGGAAAAAATAAAAAAGGATAAGGGACTCTCCTGCATTGAACTGGCGCGCAATCCGGACATTATTGCTGAAATTGGCGCAAAAAAGAAAAAAGGCGTTCTGGTGGGTTTTGCCATGGAGACACAGGATCTACTGGCCCATGCCCGTCAAAAAATGCTCAAAAAAAATATGGACATGATTGTGGCCAACAGCCTGCGGGAAGAGGGCGCCGGTTTTCAAACCGATACGAATATCATTACGATCATCGATAAAAACGGGAAAACGGTTAAACTTGACAAAATGACAAAAAAGGACGCCGCTCATCGCATTCTTGACCATGTCAGGACGTTTTGTAAAAAGAAAGGCTCTCGCGGAAAATAATGCCGGAATCGTTATGGACATCATCACCTGATCAAATACAGGAAAAAATACTATCTCTCGTAAAGATCGTCAAAGGACAGGTCTTAAACGCTGAAAATTTGTACGTGGAAGTGGATTGGAAAAAACCAATGCCCGCACCGAAAGAAAACAAAGCATTAACAAAAGATAATGGCGACCTTCTCAATGATGTTGGACGTGACGTTGCCGGATGTAGGGCATGTTCACTGGTCGAAACCAGAAAAAATATTGTTTTCGGCGACGGAAATGCACATGCCGAAATTGTTTTTGTGGGAGAAGCACCGGGCGCGGATGAAGACGAACAGGGTCTGCCGTTTGTTGGCAGGGCCGGACAGCTGCTGACGGATATTATTGTTAAGGGAATGAAACTTGCGCGCGAAGATGTTTATATCTGCAACATCCTTAAATGTCGGCCGCCCGGCAATCGCAATCCATTGCCGGACGAAATATGCAAATGCGAGCCATTTTTAAAAAAACAGTTGCAGATTATCGCGCCCCGCGTAATTTGCGCTCTCGGGAAATTCGCCGCGCAGACCCTTTTGAAAACCGAAACGCCGATTTCCACGTTGCGCGGCCGTTTTCACGCCTATGAAGGGATCAAGTTAATGCCAACGTATCATCCGGCTTATCTGTTACGGAATCCGTCGGCTAAAAAGCAGGTCTGGGAAGATATTCAGTTGATTATGAAAGAGATTGAACTCTGCGAACGATCTCAAACTTGAGGCGGATAGAGGTGAAAAGATGTTAAAAAGATTATCCTTCATGTTGTTACTGCTTCTGGTGGCAAATATAGGTGTTGTTCATGGTGAGGATCAAAAACCTGTTTTTCATGTGATCAATCTGGAAGGCATCATTACTGATCCGTCGGCAAAATATGTTGCTGAAAGTCTGGAGGAAGCACAAAAAGCCGGCGCAGCCGGCATGATTATTTTACTGGACACGCCCGGCGGTCTGGACACAGCCATGCGGGATGTTGCCAAAAGCATTCTCAATGCGCCACTACCGGTTATTGTTTATGTCTATCCATCCGGTGCACGGGCTGCTTCTGCCGGAGTCATTATCGCGCAGGCAGCCCATATTGCCGCCATGGCGCCCGGCACCAATATCGGCGCCGCCCATCCGGTGGCCATCGG
>CAYVFA010000040.1:0-17286 GCA_964450075.1 uncultured Smithella sp. | reverse complement strand
TACCCTGGACGTGACAACAATATGAACTTTATAGTAAACAGATCAACTGAACGGGATGTGCCTTTTAATATCGTTGTATATTTTATGGGGGCGAATAAACCGTTTTTTAAAACTTCGCTTGATTTTATTCCGGGTGAAGTCAATTCAGGCGCGCTCGTCAAGACACTTTATGAATCTTTTGCATCAGCCTATTCCGCCATGAACGAATCAGGCGTGATGAGTCTGATTTCCGATCAGTGGGAGGCGGGCGACGGCACCACCCTGGCCGACCTGTCGGGCACGCTGCGTAATACCTTTAAGATATTCAATACGGTCAGGTGCGCTATCAGCAATCTGAACGTCACGCCAAAAGGCGAACCGGGTAAATTCATCGCCCGGTATGATATTGCCATTACGGCGAGGAACTACAAATACAACATCCCTCATGAAGAAAAATCATCTGTGGAGGAGGAAGTAACCATCGAAAATGGCCGCCCCAAAATCACGAAGACAATGAGCGGCAGGTTTTGGTATGTGCAGTAGAGATGATCGTTTGTGTGAATGATGCAAAACGAAGTTTCACCCAAAAAAGCCGTGAAAGGAAATAATATGAGATTATGCAACGTGTTTCTGATGGTTATGGCCTTACTGATCTTTTCCCCTGCGGCTTTTTCCGCCGATTCAGGCAGCATCAAAGCCGGCACGGAAAGCGGAAACCCGATCAACAATCCCGTCATGAAAGCCCATCTGGCAGCCCAGGAGGCGCTTCGTGAACTTGTTGACGCCTACAATGCCAAAGATGTGGGACGGTTCATGTCAGTTGTTGCTGAAGACTATGCCGGTGATGACATGATGCTGGATACGAAGATCAGAAAGAAGTTTTCCAAAGTTTTTGATATGCAGGTGCGCTACACTCTCAATAACATTACGTCTGATTCCCGAAACGAGAAGGTGTCTGTTTCCGTGACCTATACAAAGAGCTATACGGACATCAAGACAACGAAGCGAATCAACAAGACGGGGACAGCAGAACTCATTTTCAAGATAGTCGATGAATCGGCAAAACTCTACGCCATGAAGCGATCGTCCATGTTCTAAATCTATGCTTCAGTATTTTTTCAGTATTTCTTCAGAAATCTCTGCTTCTTTCAGGATGGTTTTGAGAGTCCAGCGGTCAAGCTCTTTATGATCCGGAATAATGACGACACTTCCGGTTTCTTCATTTTTCAATTTGATGTGGCTGCCTTTTTGCGATACTTTTTCATAGCCAAGTTTTTCAAAAATTTTGACCAGCTTACGACCGGAAAGGAGCGGCGGTCTGGGACTCATACAGCCATCTCACAGATTTTATATTGCCCTGTGTGGTGTTTAATGTCCCGGGGGTCAACTTCCAGATAAAGCTCGATGGCCTCCTTGATATTTTCTAAAGCTTCTTCTTCAGTTTTGCCCTGGGTAACACACCCCTTGAGCGCTGGACAATAAGCGACGATATAGCCGTCCATGCCCTGTTCCAAGACTATTTTAAGTTTCATAAGAGACTCCTTTATACTTTGTTTCCCTCAAAATATTGTTTGACGATCTTATAAAGACAATATCACCAGTTGAACCGAAAAACAAAGCGAAAATAATTGCTTTCGTAAGTTCAGGGGATATAGCACGTAATGAATTGCGCCTTCAAAAAAAATTGACATCCATGGGGTTTTTAAGGTAATTTGATGCCGTAATCATTGAATTTTAAATTTAAAACGATCCTGCAAGGCTGGTTATGAATAAATTCAAAATTTATCTGCCGTTAGCCGCTTTTTTGTTAGCCGTTTTTCTGAACCCCGCAATTGCCGCGCCCAAGCAAAAAACGACGCCGCCGGCCAAACAACCCCAGCACAAATTAATCAGGTGGGTCCCGCTTTCGACGGATTCCCGCGACACGGTGCGCGAAATTATCCGCTCCGAAGTGGACAACCGTGAATCTTTTTCCACCAGGCAGGAAGAAAAAACAAATCTTAAAGCCGTGGAAGATGAAAAAGAAACGGAAGATGCGGATTACAAGGGCGCGATTATTACGGCAAACAAGGAATTTGTCCGGACTAAAAAAAGACGCGATGATCTGACGTCTCAATTTCATATGGTTTCCACTGATCTGGACGAATCGGCCAAGGGCATCAAAAACATCCGCACGAGCATCGAAAACCTCGACGGTCAGATGAGCCGCTACGAGCAGGATATCAAAGCGCAGCAGGATTCGCTTAAACGCTGGCTGCAAACTGAAAAGCAGGGAGAAATCGTGGTTGCCGTTATTTACACCCGCGGGTTTCGGGACAGCGCTCACGCGCTGGAGGCCAAAGCGGATGTGGCTTCCGCGCCGCTCATTGCCGCGCACATGGGAACATATATCCAATCCTTTACCAAAGTGCTCAACAATGTCACAGCGGTGGATTTTATCCGCGCCACGGAAGAAGGCACGGCCAAATGGAACAATGAAGAACCCATTCGCATCGAGCTGGATAAAACGGAAAAAGGCTCATCCTATCTGCGGTTGAAACGCTACGAGTTGTATCCTTTTCAAGATAACAAAGCCGCTAACGTTAAACCGTCCAAGGGTGAAGTTTTTAAAGCCGCCGTTGTTCAATCCCGCAAAGATTTAGATGCCTTTCTTTCGGCCAATCAATATGCGCCGGGCAATTATGAATTGGATCGCGCGGATAAAATTATCGCCGGTGCCCTTCAGAATAACGCCATGGCGGAAGAGGGATTAAACGAGCAAGTCAAGACGTTTCAGGATCGAATTCTGAATTTGCAGGGCAAAATCAGCGCGGCCCGGTCAGAAAGAGACACTCAAAAAACACTGCTGAAACGCCGCGAAGACAGTTATCACAAACTCAGCCTTGATGTCGCCGCGATCCGGGAAAAGAAGGATCAGGCGGAAAGATCATTTCAGCAGGCGCAGACCGCGCTGCAGGAAAAAAAGCGTGTTCATGAATCCATCATTATCAAAAGCGCTCTGGCCGCCACCAAAGGCTCGCAAACACCGGCTGAAGCTTCCGCGGAAGTCATTCTCGACAAACTGGCCGAAGTGAAAAATGACGCGAAAACCCAGCATTCCAGCTCTGCGACGGAGGTGACAAATTTCCAGGTGACCGCCGAAAAAGCCGTTCAGTCCATCACGGAAGCCAGAATTACCGCGATCCGCTTGATCTCATTTATTAATGAAGGAGAAAGTGTTCGGGTGAAAATGGCGTTTCGGGTGCGGACGATTTTGGAGGAACAAAATCCAGCCCCTGAGCCGGCAAAGCCAAGCGTGCAGCCGGCGGAAAGTGCCAGTGAGGAGAAACCGGTTGCGCCCGCGCCAAAGGACGAACTGTCTTACTGGGAGAAAATTCGCCAAAAAGTAGTGTCTCCGGAGCCGGAAACCAAACCGGCGGAAAACGGGCCATCGTCGGTTCCTCAAAAAAATATTGCCCCGTTCCAACGCACCTACCGCCCCCTGGCGGTCAAAGACGCGCTGGGATGTCTGTTTGAACTGCGCACCGCCAATATTTCCAAAGAGGGTCTGCGTCTCCTGGTGGAGGTGGTCAACACGGATAAAGAGCCGCGCAAGGTCGCCTTTTATGATGATCAATTCGGGTCGTGGGCCAAATCCAGTGTTTTAGATGAGAACGGCAACACCTACCGCACAACCCAAGCCTATGTCTGGCGGGGCTCTCAGAAGAAATCGATGATGGAAATCGATCGCCGCGGGCGCGGCGTGGAAATTAAACCGCAAACATCCGTGACCATGGAATTAATCTTTAAAAATATTCCGGATAAGGTCAAAACGGTTAAAATAAATCTGCATCCGTTTATTTATTACGGATATCGGGAAACCTGGCGGGAGTTTGATCTTAAAATGCCGGATATCAGACTGCGCCGTTAAGCCGTCAACTTTCTGAACACGGATTCTGCGCAAAATATCCTAATCATCGCCCAGAAGTTCTTCTCTAATGTGCTGGAATTCCTTTTCGTGACGGAGGAAGACATCGACAATATCCGGATCAAAGTGTTGGCCGCTTCCGGAAAGTATGATTTCCCTGGCTTTATCGTGAGAAAAAGCTTCTTTGTAGGGACGCGCGGAAGTCAGTGCGTCATAAACATCCGCCAGGGCTACAATACGCGCTGAAAGAGGTATCTCATGGCCTTTGAGACCCTTCGGGTAGCCGCTTCCGTCCCATTTTTCGTGATGGAAATAAGCGATTTCCTTTCCTAAAGTGAGGAAAGATTCGCCCTCGACCTGCGCTTCCACCGCTTTCAGGGCATCGCCGCCCAGGGTCGAATGGCGTTTGATGGCTTCAAATTCCGTAGCGGTCAGCTTGCCCGGTTTTAGAAGGATCGAATCCGGTACACCCACTTTTCCAATGTCATGCAAAATCGACGAACTGTAAATATCGTCTATGTAAACAGGCGTTATGTAATTCTGGTAGGCGGGCATCCGGGCCAGTTCCCGGGCGATGATCAGCGCATATTCCCGGATTCTTTCCAGATGGGCTCCCGTTGCTTCGTCGCGGTATTCCGCCAGTTTCGCCAGGCCAACGATTGCGGCGCTTCGGACATTGGCGGCATTCCTGTAGCTTTCGAGCAGATCATTTTCAAGCTGTTTGCGGACGGTAATATCCCTGACAACCATCTGGCAGCCGATGATCTTGTCGTTTTTCTTTATCAGATGAGCATTGCATTCCACATTGATCGTGACGTCATCACGGCTGCAAATGCGAAACTGGATATCATTGAGATCGCTTTCCGCCAGCAGCCTGGGCAGCATCTGTTTTTCAACAGCATGGCGGTCCTCCGGATGAACAATGCTCAGGAAAGGCAAAATTAAAGACTCATTTTTGGCTATCTTCAAACATTCGTAAAAACGGGGATTGGCCATCTGGATGTTCTTTTCGGTGTTGATCAGAATGACCATGTCGATGATATTGTCATACAAATCACGATACCGGAATTCTGATTCTTCAAGAGCGCGAGCCCGCCTATCTACCTCAACCTCCAGGTTTTGAGCATGGCTTGCGAGTTGCTCCGTGAGCGAATCCAGCTTTGTCCGGAGTCTGAATTCGCGTGCTCTTGCTTTGCTGTCCATGGTGCATTTCACCATGCTGATGACATAAAAGCAGACAAAAAAGAAAATGTCGTTTAAAAATAGCTTTAAATGATCAATCCCGGGATTCTTAAAGACAAAAATCACCCCGCAATAGATTATTAAAAGCAGTAACCCGGTTTTTGCGCATTGCCAGACGTCCAGCGGTAAAATTGCGGCATAGGCCACCAGAACAATAATAATCCCCATGAAGTGGTAAGAACCAAACCCGCTCAGACGGACACACATGAAAGATAAGATTGTACCCGCGATCAGATAGCCGATGATGGCGATCTGATAAGGGAAGAGGCGTCCAAAGTCCCGATAGGACAGGAGCAACAGGATGAGAAATCCGGCCATGCCGGCAATGCGGTAGATGAAAAATATGCCGCTTTGTTCGGGGGCAAGGACTAAATCAAGTATTCCGAAGAGCGGAAAAAAGATAAAACCGAACCATAAACCGGCCACAAGCCTTCTATGGAACAATTTTAAAGTTTCGGTTTGATACTGATCAAAATACTTATATTCCAATATCCCTAAATCCCTTTATTATCGATATTTTGTTGACTTATGCCGGACAACCAATCGCTGTTCAATTTATCGCGTCAGCGTAAAGTCGAAGCCGCCAATCGGCACCCATGAAGATTCTTCCCAATCGGGTTTGTCGCGCTCCCGAAGCAGGAATTCAACCCGATAACGCCCCGGTTTCCTGACGTCAAAAGCGAAAAGAACGTCTCCTGCGTTGTTACAATATGAACTCAGGCGGTATCGCGGATTCAGTCCGTTGTTATCCCCGTCGGGATGCTTCAGGATGTACCCGAAAACATATTGCGGTAATTGGTTGGAATTGAGGTAAGTATTGAGAGGCGGTCCTTCCAGTATTGCGCCGAACTTGTGCCCTTTGCCCCAGGCGTCCAGGGCTTCCTTGACGGAAAAAGTGTCCCGGACATCAATCGCAGTAATTTTTTTGTCGTAATGCGGGCCTATGTAAGCTTCGTCATAGATCCCGACGCCCCAGCTCTTCAATCTCCATTGCTTGTATTGAAAAGAAGTAACGGGGAAGGGGTTGCCATGCTTTGCCGGCAAACTGACCTCCGCCGCAGGCGTCTGCTTTTTCCCTTCAGTAACGGTGATCGAATACTCTTTTACGGAAACTTCTCTTTTGGTCTCTTTTTCATAAACCGCCGTTCTGACTTTCCAGATGCCAAATGACGGGGATAACTTGTTTGGACTATAACTGTAAAAGAAAAAAGGGAATGTCAACGTCTGATCGGCATATCCTTCCAGGTCAAATCCGTACGACGTATTCCAAACCTCGGAGCCGTCGGGCCGGAAGACCTGCGCCCTGAAGTTGTACTGATAAATGCTCTCTTTTTGCACGCGAAACCAGAACGTTACTTTTTTATCCGCGTCACGGGCGTCCCGGTCAAACGCCCAATCGGTTTGGTTGGGACTCATGCCGGCATCGATCACAACCGATTGCGCAAAGCCAGACTGCGTTGTTGCGAACAAACAAAATAAAAAAGACAAAAGGGTTGCTGTTTTTTTGAAAATTATTGCAATGCTCCTGTTGGAAAATTTGCTTTTCATGTTCCCCTCCTTGTTGCTTGCCTGCTCTTGATTCATGCGCTCGATTTGCGCAAGATCCGGATGATCTTTCTATCTTTTCTCTGCGTCAACCTTCAGCGTTGCGGTTTTTTTGCCCTGAATATTGCAGCTTGCGGTCACTTCCAGAACATCATGGGCTGCCGCCGGAATCTTGTAGGTGTATGAAAATGATGTCTTGCCGGGTTGCGACTCATAATCATTCTTTTCTCCCGGCTGACTGTTTTTTTTGATTTCCACCTGCTTGATGTAATGAAAGCCGGTGAAGGCGGATTTATGTGTGACCGTTACCGTCAGCGTCTGGGTTGGCATGTTATAACTCAATGCTATATCCTGCGGAGCATCGGCACACGCATATTGAGGCAGCAGCAGGCAGGCGGCCGTGAGACAGATACAAATAAGCACGAGACTGGAATAATATTTCTTCATGATGGATTCTCCTCGTAGGGTTTTAACAGGTTTACGGTCAACTCTTCTTTCTTCACATTTCTTTCTAAATATACAGTGTTAACCGGGGAATTTTGCATCTAACAGCCTGCCGCCAAAGAACCCCAGTAATGCTCCGCACAGCGAGGCGATGATGGTCAACACGAAAAAGATAATGTGCGTCGGAGACGTTAGCAGTTGTCCGGATAAAGCAAGCGCAGCCAGGGCGACGGAGGTGATGAAAAAAATCAGGCTTAGAATAATTTTCTTTTTCAGCCAGGGGGTGGTGACTTTACGAAATCTTAATTTGCCGTCCATCAGACCGGTGGCGATAGCCGGAACAGCAAAAAAAGGCAGCAGGGCCGACAGGACTTTGATGGTCGAAGATAAAGTTTCCAGAAGCGCCTGCGGCACAAAAAAAGCGAAGAAGGAAAGCATGCACAGCGTCAACGAAAATGCCTCGGGAAAATGAACCATGATCGGATGGGTGTGCAGGTCCAGAATTTTTCGTCTCTTGAGGGATACGGGATGCGTATAAGGCTCAAACATCTTCGCCGGGACGCCACACGCGGGGCAGACGTTCTTAACATTGGATTGATCCGTAACAAAGCCGCAAGCTTTGCATCTCATCAGGTTGGCCATGGCGTTTCTCCTTTTTATTGAGGTTGAACGGATGATAATACAATTACCTTAAAAATGACAATAAAAATTAAAATGATTGAAAACGGGTTGGCAATTCTATATTATGTCTGCAATTAAATCAGGGAGGCAGCTATGGACGCGTTATTTCTTGCCCGCATGCAATTTGCTTTTACCATAGGGTTCCATTTTCTCTTTCCGGCCATGACGCTGGGCACCGCTTTGGTCATTCTGATTTCCGAGACGATTTATCTTGTCAAGAAAGATGACACCTATCGCCGGATCACGGATTTTCTGGCAAGATTGTTGGGTTTGATCTTTGTGGTCGGCGCGGCGACCGGGATCGTCATGGAATTTTCTTTCGGCACCAACTGGTCGCAATATTCCCGTGCGGTGGGCGATATTTTCGGACCGATTCTGGCCGCCGAAGGCGTCATTGCTTTTTTTCTGGAATCCGTTTTTATCGGTGTGCTGATTTTCGGCAGGAAAAGGGTGTCGCCTAAAGTTTATTGGGTGGCCGCGCTTCTGGTGTTTATCGGCGGACACCTTTCCGCCTTCTGGATTATCGTCGCCAATTCCTGGATGCAGACCCCTGCCGGTTACGAGATCAACTCCGCCGGAAAGATTATCCTGACGAGTTTTTCCGCTGCTGTTTTTAATCCGTCCACCCTTGCCCGTTTTCTGCATACCGTTCTGGCCACCTGGGTGACCAGCGCCGTCATGGTTTGCGGTATTGCCGGTTACTATGTGCATAAAGGCCTGCACGGTGAAACCGCCCGGACGATGCTGAAACTTGGCATTATTCTTTTTGCAATTACGCCGCTTTTGCAACTGGGTGCCGCGCACGGTCACGCAATTCAGGTTATCAATACGCAGCCGGTGAAGGCGGCGGCGATGGAAGGGCACTTTCACACAACCCGTGGCGCGGATATCTACGTCATGGGATTTGTGGATCAGGAGAATGAAAAAACGTATGGTATTTATATTCCCAAAGGGTTGAGCTTTTTGTACAACTTCGATTTTAACTCGGAAATAAAGGGCTTGAAGGAAACCCCAAAGGAAAACTGGCCGCCGGTAAATCTGGTCTTTCAGTCGTATCATATTATGGTGACGCTGGGCATGATTTTCATTGGTCTCGGGCTTCTAGGCGCATGGCTTCTCTGGACGGGAAAGCTTTATACCGCCAAGTGGTATTTGATGGGTCTTCCCTTTCTGATTCCTCTGCCGCATCTGGCTCACGAAACAGGCTGGATTACCGCGGAGGTTGGCCGTCAGCCGTGGATAATTTACGGCCTGATGAAAACCGCGGCAGGGGCGTCGGTTGTCGTGTCCACCGGCCAATTGATTTTCAGTCTGCTGATGTTTTTCGCCGTCTATCTGCTTTTGTTTGTCATGTTTGTTTTGCTTTTTGTTAAAATTGTTAAACAGGGACCGGCAACATCGTAAAAATAGGAGAGAGGCTATGGAAAATATCCAGAATTTTCAAATCCTGTGGTTTGTGCTGATTTTTATCTTGTTTACCGGTTACGCGCTTTTGGATGGCTTTGATCTTGGCATAGCCATTCTGCTGCCGTTTCTGGGTGGAACAAAGCAGGAGAAGGACACGCTGATCGCGTCCATCGGGCCGGTCTGGGACGGCAACGAAGTCTGGCTGATTACCGGAGGAGGCGCGTTGTTTGCTGCCTTTCCTCATGCGTATGCCACTGCGTTTTCAGGTTTTTATCTGGCGATGATGCTGGTTTTGCTCGCGCTGATTTTCCGGGCGGTCTCGATGGAATTTCGAGCCAATGATCCAAAGCGCGCGTGGTTGTGGGAAAAGGCTTTAATGGGCGGAAGCGCTCTGGCTGCCTTGTTGTTTGGCGTGGCGCTGGGCAATGTGATTTACGGCGTTCCGTTGACCGGTCAAATGGAGTATGCCGGAAGCTTTTTTACGCTGCTCCGGCCGGTGCCGCTGCTATTCGGCCTGACCGGTCTGGCCGCGGTCTTGATGCAAGGCGCGTGCTGGGCGGTGATGAAAACGGAAGGGGAACTACAGGAGCGTTCCTTCAAGGCCGTGAAGAAATTGCTGTGGATCAATGCCATTACCGCGGTGATTTACTTTCTGGTGCTGGTCGTGACCTTTCCCCGCCTGTCGTCCAATATTTTATTTTATGGGGCGGTCTGGCTGACCTATGCGGGGCTGATTGCTCTGTATTATTCACTGGGCAGGAAAAATGACACAGCCCCGTTTGCGGAATCGTCTTTGTCATTTGTCGGCCTGTTTCTAGCCGGGGGAGCGGCGCAATTTCCCAATTTGATCACCGCGTCCAATAACCCGCAATTCAACCTGACGATTTACAACAGCTCCACCGGGCTTTACACGCTGCAGGTGATGGCGGTTATAGCGCTAATCGGCATGCCGATTGTCATCGGCTATACCCTGTTTGTTTACCGTTTGTTTAAGGGGAAGGCTAAGGCAGACGATCATTATTAAAATCAACATCATTTGTTTGCGGCAAAATCAGCGGTTATTGTCAGCGTCTGCACATATGGCCTTATCAATCAATGTGCCGATCTAATAAAAGAGGCAGATCGTTAACGACTCTGCCTCTTTAAGCTTTACAGCATTATTTTCCGTTGACCGCAGGTATCCCGCAGGAACGTATAACCTTGCTACCAGACTTCAGAAAATGCCATGTTCGTATAGATATCCTCAAGTTTGCTCTTATGGCCGCGTTCCATCGTGGCCAGCTCGAGAAAAATTTTCTTTTGTGCTTCGTCAGCGCTCACATTCGCAAGCTGGGTGTACATCTGCATGGCTTCGAGTTCCTTCTTGATGGCAATGACCAGACCATCGACCGGTTTTAGATCGGTAGTTAACGCGGGGGTGGGAAGGGCGTCAACGACTTTGTAATCGCTGGATTCTGAAAAATGTATTTTCTCCGATCCCTTTGCCAGATAACCTTCTAATGTGCGTTTGTGTTTTGCTTCGTCGTCAGCAAGGTCTTTAAACAGCTTTTTGAGGTTCATATCCTTGGCTTTTTCCGATACGGCACTGTAATACGTAAAGGCCTCGGCTTCCTGACTGATGGCTTGGGTAATAATCTTTTTGTATTCATTCTGGTTCATCGCTTCACTCTCCTTGTTAGCTCTGCATTGATTGTTTTAACGTATCATCCAAAAGGGTTACGTACTGATTGAACGCTTATCAGGCTTCACAATGAAAACCTGCCGGTGATGCGAGCAGTATGTAGCATAGCCGGAAATCATTGTCAAATAACAACGGTCTTTTCTTCACGACTGAATTCAATCATAAAAGCAGTATTTTTTGTCCTAACTTCCATGAGGCCGGGAAACAGATTGTCTGGACCGGGCATAAACGATACATTCAACGGTGGCCGCTTGTTGCGCGCTGCAGGCATTGCGGACGCTCAACAAACCACCCTTCATTTTTTATTTTTTACCCAGCGCTTCTTTGAGCTTGCTGCGGTTTTTAATGGCTTCGCCGACGCGGGAAAGCGCCTTTGAAATATCGTCGTTCGGTTTCCCCAATATTTTATCGGATTGCCTGTAAAGCGACAGGGCTGCGTCCAGATCGCCCCGGCTTTCTGCGCAGACGCCCAGATTATACAGCAGAGAAAAAGAGTTGGATGCCAGATTCCGGGCTTCCCCCCAGAGTTCGCAGGCGCTGTCCATGCGGCCTTTGTCCGCGTAGTCCATGCCGCGTTTGAGTTTGTCAATGGCTTCTTTTGAAGCAATGCCGTCCGTGTCGTCCATCAGGCTGATTTCCCTTGTGACATAATAGGGCGCAACATCACGCCGAAAGTCCTGCTTGACGGTGTTTTTCGCCTGTTCCAAAAGAACCGTTTCACTTTGCAGCGGGCGTGTATCTTCGCAGCCTGAGGAATTGGCCAGGGCGGAAAGATTGCGGGAATAAATGATTCTGCCGGTGGTGACATCGACCAGTTTCGGGGAAACCGCAAAATTGGCAACGCGTTTTGCGCACGAGACGGTATAGGTGCGCCAATGAAGACAGGCGCCTTGATAAATTCTTCCTTTATCGTCTCGTCTCTGCTCGTATCGGGTGCAGGTTTGACGTTTCTCAGTATAAGGGCTGTCATTATAATTGTTTTGTGTGACGACGCCCGTATAGATTCCCTGAGCGCCGATCATCTTGCCCAGTTTGACGGCTGTTTTTGAATCCACCAGGCCGCTTTGGGAAAATTTCATTTCGCTGATCACTTTATCGACGGAGGCGCGGTCCACCAGGGTAAAATACTGTTTGTCGTCGATGCCGATTCCGGCCAGAACCCCTTCGATTTCGGCGGCAAATTCCTGCCCGCCGGGGCCTGAAAAAGGCAGAACGGCAACAGCTTTGGTGAGCGATGCTTCGTGATATTGCGCAGGCTGGAGCATGTTAACTTTGATTTTCGTCGCGCAGCCGGAAACAGCAAGCAGGGCGATACACACAACCGGTAAAATAAAATACTTAAAATGACGGGATTTTCCGCGCAAAGTGAACATTTTTCTCCTCCTGATTTTTATTCGTCAAGTTCGATTGATGATTTTGTCTTATCTTTTCTTCTGGTATCCTTAGCCTGATATTTCTGGCGGCATTCATCATTTTGGGCGCTGGTCATGGAGCATTCCAGATAGTCGGTTATTTCAATGATGCAACTGCGGATGACTTTGCCGACCGGCGTTTTTTCCTGTTTGTTCAACCCTCCGGAAAGACCGGGAATCAGGCCCGATGGTCCGCTGATGCGCATGCCGCCTGACGTCGAACTGGCTTCAACGGTGCGTGTATCGATAATTTCACCGGTTTCTGCTTCGATGACTTTCAGGTCAACGGCGATATAGGCTTTCTTTTTATCTCCGCCGAAGGAAAAGCCATAAAAATTAACCCCGCCACCACTGCTTTCCGTGCCATCTTCGAAGGCGGAAACGGTTGCGAAGATTAAAAACTGCGCGCCTTTCAGCTTGCCCGCTTTTACTCTGCCGGCAGATTCCACCATGCCTGATCCGCTTAATTGCTGCTCGCTGATTGCCGATTGCAGCTCTTTTCGTTCCATAATCCGAAAGGCTTTTGTCGCGGCCAGTTCGTTAATCAGCATATCCTGCAATTCGGCCGCCGTGTTATGTGACCACCAGTGAGCATGCGTGTTATTCGTGAAGCGCATGACGGAAATACTCGGCTTTGGTGCGGCATACAATGCAGTCGTAAAAAACAGGCTAATGAACACTAAAAGAGTTAACACGTTTTTTTTCATAAATATGCCCCTCTTCAAAAATAGTTTCTTTCCTGCATTATTTCAAAAGATCCAGCGTCAGTGAATAAGGTGAAAAATTGACTATTTTGAAATTTCCTTTTTGTTTGATGCTGTTGGCCAGATACAGCGTGTTTTCCGGATAGCTGACGACAAAATCGCCCATCTGCTTTTCCTGCACGTCCGATACCCAGACAATGTTTTGCAGGATCTGCTTGACCTCCAGAACTTTATCAATGTCATCAACGCCGTTGACCTTGACTGCCACTTTCTTGGTATTGCCTTTGATGTATTGGCCCACTTTGTCCAGAATCGTGGGGGTAAGCGTGTCAGCCAGCTCTTTCATGGCTTCAGCCGTGGCATCCTCGACATTATTGGCCAAGCCCTTGGCCTGTTCCACGCCGGTGGATAGTATTTCCATCTGCCCGGTTTTGTTGTTTTTGGAAAGGATCCGGTAATTGAGTCTTACGGTGACATTGTTAAACGGCATGGAAAGACCGTAACCGATATCTTCACCTTTTTTGGTGGAAATCGTGTAATCCACTTTGCCGATGATGATCAGATTGGATAGGAATTTGTACATCATGCTGCGCAAAGACAGCGAGCTGCTGGAACGCATGGCCTTTTCTATTTCTTTGGCGTCAACAGCGTGTGTCGGGGCGACATCCACCACCGTATAACTTTGCTCGATTAATTTGCCGATGAGTGTTTCGGACAGAATATTGGTTTCTTCAAAGACATCGCCTTTGCGTCCCGGTTTACGAGCCGGAATAAAAACGGCGATGGAGTTGTTTAAGCCCAGTTGCGAGACGGCTTCCCTCGCCTGGGAGGGTTCCACGCAGGCGTTGATTTTAATATTCATGACGTCGTCCTTGACATTTTCACCGACGACTTTATAACTCTTGACCACGCCGCCCGCTTTGGTTTTGATGACGTCTTCAACCAGCGTGAAATTTTGCACAAAACTGCCCGCCTTCACTTCCGTGCCGACAACCTGTTCAATGGCCGCCCATTTGGCGCGCGCAGTGGCTTCCAGCTTTGCCGACGGCATGTCCTGATTGACAATGGCCGCTTCACCACTGGTATTGACGCATTTTGTCTGTGAAAATGCATCGGAGGCGGCAAAGCAAAGCAAGAGGATCAGTGCAAGTAAACAGTTATATTTTTTCATGATTTCACCTCATAATCGTTTTATTGTGACCTGCGCCGGGGCATCAACGATGGTTTAAATTGCGGATACCATCAGGACCCTAGCACAAAGCGGTTCGATTTTCAAATTACTTGCCGATGCAGAAACTGGAGAAAATCTTATCAAGGATGTCGTCGTTGATTTTTTTGCCGGTGATTTCGTCAAGCGCGTCCAGGGCGCAGGTCAGCTCAAAAGCGGTTAATTCCGGCGAGTGACCGGCTGCGCAGGTTTCCCTGGCCTGGCTGAGATTTACCAGCGCTTTTTCCAGTGCCAGTTTATGGCGCAGCGAAGTGATCATGTCCCCATTGCTTGCGATATCGCTTGAGCCGGTTAAATCGGTTACGGCGTTTTTCAACGTGTCGAGTCCGTCGCCGAATTTGGCTGATATTTTGAGCATATGGAAGCCCCGCAGGGGATCATCAGGAAGCTGGTCTGAGTTCCAGGCCGAAGGCAGATCGGATTTGTTGACCGCAACGATCATTTTGCAGTCGCGGCTCTTGTTTTGTTCCAGAATATGCAGGTCTTCGGCCGTCAGGGGATTGCTTCCGTCGAGCAAAATGACGATAATGTCGGCCTGCTCCAGATTTTCCCAAACCAGATCGATTCCTTCTTTTTCTATGGCGTCCTGTGGTTTCCGGATGCCGGCTGTGTCCGTCAGGTGGACGGCAAGGCCATTTAGCGTAATGGTCTGGGTGATCAGATCCCGTGTGGTGCCGGGGATGTCCGTCACAATCGCTTTTTTCCTGCCGGTAAGCGCGTTGAGCAGGCTGGATTTGCCTGTATTGGGCTTGCCTGTAATGGTGACGTTGATGCCGCAGGTGATTAATCGGGCCTGCCGGTAGGTGGATAAAAGCGACGCCACTGCGGTAATGGCTTCGTGAATCTGAGGGGGCAGGGCCGGCGTCTCGTTTTCATGAACATCATCGGTAAAATCAATGGCTGCTTCCAGCCCGGCCAGAGCGTCAATCAGCAGCATCCGCAGATCGTCTATTTTGCGTCCCAATGATCCTTTCAACTGGGCCAGTCCGATTTGCCGCGCTTTTGCCGACTGGGCGGAAATGAGGGTGGCAATCGCCTCCGCCTGTGATAAATCCATGCGACCGTTGAGATAGGCGCGTTCGGTGAATTCTCCGGGCTTAGCCTGGCGGCAGCCCAGTGTCAGGAATTGTTCAAGGATGGTCTGAAGGATCAGTGGATTGCCATGACAGGAGATTTCCAGCACGTCCTCGCCTGTGAAGGAATGCGGCGCGCGCATCAGGGTGACCAGCACTTCATCCAGGGTGTTTGTGCCGGAAGTATCGACAATATCACCGTGATACGCATGATGGCTTTGCCAATTGCAGTTGGGGTGCGCAGGACGGAAAAGCAACCGTCCCAGTTCAGAAGCTTGCGGGCCGCTGACCCGGATGATGCCCAGTCCCGCTGTTCCGAGCGGCGTGGCGATGGCTGCGATGGTGTCCGTCTGGGTCATGTGTTTCACATTTTCTTGAGGGAACAAGGTTCAAGGTTCATGGTTCAAGGCGAAGCGAAGCGGAGTCCGGCGCATGCCGGAGGCAATAGGCTGCAGGCTAATAGCCATCGATTTTCTACGAGCTACGAGCCATAGCTACTATTGCTTGTTCCTCGTTTTCGGGTGTCCCCCCGTGCTGCTTTTTCTGGCCGGCAGAACGATGACCTTTCGATACTCGCCTTCACCACGGCTCTTGGTGATAAGCGTCGCGTCTTCCTGTAACGCCAGATGAATGATACGACGGTCATGCGCGTTCATATGGGAAAGCGACAGAGGCTTCTGTGTTTTTTTGACTTTTTCCCGAATGCGCTCCGCCATATCGAGCAGGGAGGCTTCTCTTCTTTTGCGGTATTCTTCCGAGTCCACGACAATCATCTTGCGTTCAGCGTCTGATTTATTGATGGCCTTGTTTAATATGTACTGAAGCGCGTCCAGATTCTGCCCGCGCCTTCCGATTAAAAGACCGCTGTCGTCGCCCGCGATGCTGAGGATAACCGTGTCATCCGTTTCCGTGGCGGTTACCTGGCATTCAAAGGTCATTTTGCTTAACATGCCGGCCAGCAGGTCACGCGCCTTCAGAGCAGAAGGTGTGGTTGCGGGCGCGGCCACAACCACCGGAAGCGTCAGCGGCGGAGATTTTTCGAAAGCGACATCAGGATCAGCCGGTGTGATCACGGCTGGCTTTGTTCTGGCAACATTCGGTTTCGATGCTACCGGTCTGGCGATACGATGTTCCGTTTTGGGTCGGGTTTCCTGTTTTGTCTCAAACGTTGTTTCCTTCTTGGACCCCTGTTTTATTTCATGTTTAGCTTCATGCTGGGGTTCGGGCTTTGCGACAGGTTTGGAGTCAGTCTGTACAGGCTCTTTTGCGGCGGGCCGACTGCTTAAGGAAAAATCCATATCGAACGAAAGCAGGGACGCCCGTATTTTGGCTTTCTTGGCCATCAGGCCTAAAAAACCGCCGGAACCTTCGGAAATAATCTCAATATTTAATTTTTCCCGGGGCACACCGAAATTATGACAGGCTTTTTCAATAGCGCCGTCAATTGTTTTTGCTTCGATATCTAATGTTTTTGAGCTCATGTTGGACTCCATACGTTGGGTATCAGGTTGCCAGCTTTTTATTGATGTAATATTGCTGACCGATTTGTAGAATATTGTTGAACAACCAGTAAATGACCAGCCCCGAAGGGAAATTTAAGAAGAAAAAAGTAAAGATGACCGGCATGAACAACATGATCTTCTGCTGCATCGGGTCACCCATGGCGGGTGTCATTTTCTGGGTAATAAATTGCGTCGCGCCCATAATGATCGGGGTAATGTAATAGGGGTCTTTGGCCGACAAATCCTGGATCCAGAAAAACAGCGGCGAGTGGCGTAGTTCGATGGAATACATCAGCGCCTTATACAGACCGAAAAACACGGGAATCTGAATCAGCATCGGCAGGCAGCCGGAAAATGGATTGACTTTATGCTCGCGATAAAGCGCCATCGTTTCCTGCCCGATTTTGGACTGATCGTTTTTATATTTTTCTTTCAGCGCTTCAATCTTCGGCTGAAGCTTCTTCATCTCGTTCATGGATTT
>CAYVFA010000039.1:0-17418 GCA_964450075.1 uncultured Smithella sp. | reverse complement strand
AAAATACTTGACATTCTGAACATTCTGGGCAAGATAGCTTCCGCCGAACGTGATTGAATCACAGGCAAAAACTGATTTGGGGACATGCTTTGAAGGGATATATCAAAATAAAAAAAGAACTTTGCAAGGAGTGTCACCTCTGTATGCATTTTTGTCCGAAAGGCCACATTATGGCATCCAATGAGTATAACGCTCAGGGGTATCATCCTGTCTGCGCCAATGAAGAAAAGGAATGCAACGGCTGCGCGATTTGCGCCACGATGTGTCCGGATGTGGCAATTGAGGTTTACCGTGAATAAAGTATTAATGTCAGGGAACAATGTGATCGCTGAAGCTGCAATTCGGGCGGGTTGCCGTTTTTATGCCGGCTATCCCATTACCCCGCAGAATGAAATCACCGAATATATGGCCGAGCATATTAGAACTGCCGAAGGAGGCGTGTTTCTCCAATCGGAAAGCGAAGTTGCCGCCATCAATATGATTGCAGGCGCCGCTGCAACCGGCGCACGGGTCATGACGTCCTCCTCCAGCCCCGGCATTTCATTAAAACAGGAAGGCATTTCTTCCATGACTGCCTGTGAACTTCCCGGAATCATTGTTAATATTATGCGCGGCGGCCCGGGTTTAGGCAATATCCGCCCTTCGCAAGGTGATTATTTTCAGGCCACCCGCGGCGGGGGTCACGGCGACTACCGCACCATCGTCATTGCTCCGGACACCTGCCAGGAGCTGGCGGATTTAACCATGGATGCTTTTGATCTGGCCGATAAATATCGTACACCTGTCATGATCCTCGCGGACGGCATGATGGGACAAATGATGGAGCCTGTTATTTTCAAGAAACCCAACCCCCGCCAATACCCCGAAAAATTTATGCTGCGGGGCGCGGGAACAGGCAAAAGCAAATTCATCCGGGGCCTTCTTCTGGATGCGATTGACAGTGAAGAACACAATTGGAAACTGGCCCGTAAATATGAAGTCATTACTAAAAATGAAACGCTCTTTGAAGAACATAAAGTGGACGATGCGGAACTGGTCATCGTGGCTTACGGCACAGCCGCCCGTATTGCCAAAGGCGCCATTAAAAGATTGCGCGAACATGGTATGAAAGTCGGCCTGTTTCGCCCAATCACTCTCTGGCCTTTCCCGGAATTTAAATTACGGACCTTGTCGGCAAAAGTTAAAAATTATCTCGTTTTTGAAATGAGCACCGGCCAAATGCTGGAAGATGTTCGCCTGGCGCTGCAAGGATATGCCAATATTGATTTTCATGGACGACCGGGCGGCGCTGTGCCGACGCCGGCGGAACTGGCCAATGTCGTCGCCAAAATTTACAACAAAAAAGATTAACAAACGATTGATCACGCTTAAGGATCACAATGATATGGCAAAAAAAGTTTTTCAACATCCCAAGAGCTTAAAAGAAGCTGTTTATCACTATTGTCCCGGCTGCGGTCACAGCATTGTCCATCGGCTCGTTGCCGAAGTCATTGATGAGATGGGAATAAGAGGCATTACCATTGGCGTTCCGCCGGCGGGATGCGCCGTTCTGGCCTATAACTACTTTGACGTGGATATGATTGAAGCGCCCCATGGACGTGGCCCGGCCATGGCGTCAGCCATCAAACGCTCCCTTCCCGATCGTGTCGTTTTTTCTTATCAGGGAGACGGAGACCTTGCCGCCATCGGCATTGCCGAGAGCTTTCACGCTGCCAATCGTGGTGAAAATATTACCGTCATTTTTATCAACAACGCCGTTTACGGCATGACTGGCGGGCAGATGGCCCCGACCACATTGCTCACTCAAAAAACAACAACCAGTCCGACCGGCCGCAAGAAGGAATTGGACGGTTATCCTGTCAAGGTCAGTGAAATTTTTTCACAACTGGGAGGCTCCACCTATATTGAAAGGTGTTCAGTCAGTTCTCCGGCAGGCGTTAACAAAACCAAAAAAGCCATCAAAAAAGCGTTTCAGTGCCAGATCGACGGTCTTGGTTTTTCGATGGTGGAAATTCTGTCTTTATGCCCGACCAACTGGAAAATGTCGTCGATTGATTCCTGTAAATGGATTGATGATGTTCTAAGCAAAGAATTTCCTCCCGGTGTTTATAAAGATACCATCAACGAAACAAAGAAAAACGCGGAGGCAGCGCCATGATCGTGAAGACCATTTTTTCCGGTTTCGGCGGCCAGGGCGTTTTGATGATGGGCATCAGTCTGGCCAACAGCGCCATGAGCAAAGGCTATCACGTCACGTATCTCCCTGCCTACGGTGCGGAAATGAGAGGCGGCACGGCCAACTGCACGGTAGCGGTAGGCGATGAGGAGATTGCGTCACCGGTTGCTTCGGAACCGGATTATCTAATTGTGATGAACTCCCCTTCCCTGTTTACATTTCAAAATAAAGTCAGCACAGGCGGCAGTATTTTTATTAATTCATCCATCATTGATGCGCGTCCCAACCGTCAGGATGTTAAAACCATCTGTATTCCCTGCGCTGATATGGCTCAAGAACTAGGCAACAGCCGCGTAGCCAATATCATCATGATGGGCGCATTCATCAAAAAATCAAACGTCGTTTCGCCTGAAATTTATCTCCGGTGCCTGGAAACGATTATGGGCAGCAGAAAAAAAGCCCTTGCGGAAGTAAACCGTAAAGCCTTTGCCGCCGGGTTCGAATATATTAAAGATTAAGGATACTTTATGGCTGTCAAACAAATATCTGTTTTATTAGGCAATGTTCCCGGATCTTTTGCCAAGCTCACCCATATTCTCGACACGGAAGATATCGGCACCATCGCCGTATCCGCCGCCAGCATCGAACATGACAGCCGCGTCCGCCTCGTCGTTAATGATCCCGACCGCGCCGCAGCGCTTTTAAGCAGTTTCAATTTCAACATTGAAATAACACCAGTACTGGCCGCTGAAGTTCCCCTCCATGCAGGCCGCATCAATGCCATCTTGAAGCCACTGGCCAAAGCGGATATTAATATTCTTTATCTCTACACCACCATTAACCGTATCGGCAAAGAAACTATCGTCATTATCGGCGTCGATAAACTGGAAGAAGCCAGAGAAATTCTAACCGAAAACTGGATAAATCTGATAGGCGACGAGATTTATTCGATCCCTTGATTTTGAGGATCGGCCATGCCGGTATCTGCAGATAAAGAAAAAGCACTTGCTGCCAAGATGCAGGAACTGGGCGTTTCCGAAAACGATTTTGAGGAATCCTTCGTCCGTTCCTCCGGCCCCGGAGGACAAAAAGTCAATAAGACCTCATCTTGTGTTCAGCTTCTCCACATCCCGACAGGCCTTGCCGTCAAATGCCAGCGGGAAAGATCCCAATCATTAAACCGCCATCTGGCGCGCCGACTCTTGCTTGCCAAAATTGAATTACAGCAAAAAGGATTTATCGCTCAGGAACAGGAAAAGACAGAAAAGCTGCGCCGCCAGAAGAGAAAACGAAGCAAGCGGGCAAAAGAAAAAATTCTAGTCGCTAAACATCAGAAGGCCGAAAAGAAAGGGTTACGCGGGAAAGTTGTGGTGGAAGAATAACAAAAGGGGGAAGAAGTCCTTTGTTATTTGCTTCTTCCCCCTTTATAAAAATACCTAATTAATTTTGACTAACCGATACCGGCCAGCTTTACCAACGGATTGGCGAAAAGCATAACCAGAGAGATAACCAACGCGTAAATTGCGACGGATTCCGTCATAGCCATACCGACCATCATGGTTAACATAACTTTACCCTGAGCTTCGGGGTTTCTGCCAACTGCATTACTTGCACCACTTGTTGCCTGTCCAAGACCAAGACCTGCGCCCACTGCGCCGAAACCAATGGCAAAACCAGCGCCGAGCAAAGCGCAACCGATAACAATGGCTTTTGTGTAATCAACACCTGCTGCTGAAGCCTGAGCCGCTTCGGGAGCTGCAAAGACAAAGGGAGCGGAAACGATAACCAACGCGAACACCAGCACGGAATAAATTAAACTCTTTTTCATTTAAAGCCTCCTGATTTTTTTGTTATGTCCGAAATCGTCACGTGTTTTATTTTTTAACCTCCCTTCGTGAAATTTTGACGACTACCGGTCATTTGCGTTCTTTTTTAACGATCAATAAAGAGATTGTCAAGAAATATTTGCAAAATAGTTGTCTAAATATTTACCTGCACACCTGACTTGATTTTATAACGTAAGCAGGATAGAAATAGCCGCCATGGAAACATTCAGCAAACAGAAATTAGAAGCGGCGCGAATCCTCCAATCGGACATTCCGCTGGTCGTGAAACCGTTCAGGCAAATTGCCGACACCTGCGGCCTTGAAAGCGACGCGTTAATTGACTGGCTTAAAGATCTATTCCAAAAAGGTGTTATAAGAAAGTTCGGCGCGATTCTGAGGCATCAAAAAGCCGGATACGGCAAGAATGCCCTGGTCATGTGGGCAATTCCGGTCGATGCCGTCGAAAATGCCGGCAAACGATTTGCCGGGCTGCCTTTCATTTCACATTGCTACGAAAGAAGCCCGGCTTTTCAAAATAAATATAATCTGTTTACAATGCTGCATGCACAGGATGATGACATCTCGTCTATGCTCAGCGACATGTCTGCATTAATCAGCAGTAACGATTTTCTGGTTCTGGATAGCTTGCATGAGTACAAAAAAACATCTCCGGAGTATTTTTAATGACCACAAATAATGATAATCCGTTTACCGAAGCCCGTCAGGTGATCGCAGGCGGCGTGAATTCTCCCGTGCGCGCCTGGAAATCAGTTGGCGGTGATCCGGTTTTTGTGAGCCATGCACAAGGCAGCAAAATTTACGATGCCACAGGCAGGGAATATATCGATTATGTTCTTTCCTGGGGTCCGATGATTTTGGGACATGCCCATCCGGAGGTCATTGCCGCTATCGGTCAGGCAGCGCAAAAAGGAACCAGTTTCGGAGCGCCGACCGATGCTGAAACACAGATGGCAAGGCTTATCAGCCAGGCGATCCCCTCCATCGAACGGGTGCGAATGACCAGTTCCGGCACGGAGGCCGCCATGACGGCCATTCGTCTGGCCCGCGGCTACACGGGCAGGAACATGATCATTAAATTCGACGGCTGCTACCACGGTCATTCCGACACCCTTTTAATTAAAGCCGGCTCCGGTGTTACAACACTGGGCATTCCGGGCTCCCCGGGCATTCCCAAAGAACTGGCCAGGCTCACTTTGAGCCTTCCCTACAATGATGTTAACGCGCTGGAAAACGCCATTGAGCGTTACGCTCCACAACTGGCCGCTGTCATCATTGAACCGATCGTGGGCAATATGGGCGTTGTTCTCCCGCAGAAGGGCTTCTTAAAAAAATTGCGTGATCTGACATCCCAAAACGGCATTGTGCTGATTTTTGACGAAGTCATTACGGGCTTCCGGTTTCACTTCGGCGGATACCAGAACCTGATCGGCATAAAACCTGATCTGACCTGTCTAGGGAAAATCATCGGTGGCGGTATGCCGGTAGGCGCATTAGGCGGCAAACAGGAAATCATGGAAAAACTCGCCCCCATCGGCGACGTTTATCAGGCGGGAACCCTTTCCGGAAATCCTGTGGCCATGAGCGCCGGTATCGCCACACTCCATATTCTCCAATCTCAAATGGCTTCTTTTAAGTTATTAACGAATCAGGCTGACCGCCTTTGCAAAGAAGCGGAAAAAATATTCGCAAAGCAGGGCCTTGCCGTCTGCATCAACAAATTCTGCTCGATGTTCACGGTTTTTTTCCAGGAAGGACCGGTGTATGATCTGAACACGGCTTTGAAATCAAATACCGACCTTTATGCCCGTTTCTTTCATGGCATGATTAAAAATGGCGTCTGGCTGGCGCCATCACAATTTGAAGCAGGGTTCTTATCCTTTGCGCATACAGATCAAGACATAGACCAGACTCTATCCGCGTTGGCGGAAACATTAAAAACTCTGTAACCGGTTTATTGACAATTAATAATCAGTAAGGTAAGGCATTTCATCTGTTTGTCTTCATTATCAAGATGACGCAACATAAAGGAGATTTATGAAAAAAGCATTTATTACAGGAATTACCGGACAGGATGGATCATACTTGGCCGAATTTTTACTCAATAAGGGATATGAAGTACATGGTCTGATTCGCCGTTCCAGCACATTTAATACGGATCGCATCGATCATCTTTACCGTGATTTTCATGATCCGAACGCCAAGTTATTTCTGCACTATGGTGATTTAAGCGTTTCCGGACAGGTGATGGATTTGCTGGCCTCCATCAATCCCACGGAAATTTATCATCTGGGAGCTCAAAGTCATGTCCGCGTCAGTTTTGACATGCCCGAATACACCGGCGACATTACCGGATTGGGAACCTTGAGAATTCTGGAATCGATCAGAAAGACCGGTATCAAAACAAAATTTTATCAAGCCTCATCCAGTGAAATGTTCGGCGCGGCGCCACCGCCACAGCATGAAAAAACTCTGTTTCAACCCCGCAGCCCTTACGCCGCAGCCAAAGTTTATGCCTATTATATCGTGCAAAACTATCGTGACGCTTACGGCATTTTTGCAACCAACGGCATTCTGTTCAACCACGAATCGCCGCGCCGCGGTGAAACCTTTGTCACCCGCAAAATTACCCGCGCGGCGACACAAATCAAGTTGGGACTAAGAGACAAGCTATACCTGGGCAATCTGGAGGCCAAAAGAGACTGGGGATTTGCCGGAGACTTTGTGGAAGCGATGTGGCTCATGCTCCAACAGGACAAACCGGACGATTATGCCATCGCGACCGGTGAAACACATTCCGTGCGCGAGTTTGCCGAAAAAGTTTTCAGCAAGCTTGATCTGGATTACTCTCAGTACGTTGCGGTTGATCCCCGATATTTCCGTCCGACAGAAGTTGACGTTCTATTGGGAGACGCATCCAAAGCCAGAAAAGCCCTGAAGTGGGAACCCAAAACGTCATTTGACGAACTGGTTGATATGATGATCGCGACCGATCTGGAACTGGCCAAAAAGGAAAAAACTTTGATGGACGCAGGTTTTACCTGCACCAACTCTGAAAGAATAAGCTGACATTAAACTCTATAAGGCAAGATACATGCTTAAAAATAAACGCATTACGGTTACGGGTGGCAAAGGCTTTCTGGGGCATCACCTGATCAACAAACTTAATGAATACGGCTGCCTGAGTATTGATATTGCTGATTTGCCCCAATACAACTTGACCAATCCGGCTGATATACGCCGCATGTTCGATACGACAAAACCGGATATTGTCATTCATCTGGCTGCAAAAGTCGGCGGCATCGGCTTTAATCAGGAAAAACCCGCTGAGCTTTTCTATGACAATATCATGATGGGCACACAATTGATTCACGAGGCCTGGTTGCATAAGATTGAAAAATTTGTCGCCCTCGGCACCATCTGCGCGTACCCCAAATTTACACCGGTACCCTTCAAAGAAGAAGATATCTGGAACGGATACCCGGAAGAAACCAACGCGCCATATGGGTTAGCCAAAAAAATGATGCTGGTTCAATCGCAGGCGTATCGGCAGCAATATGGTTTTAATTCCATTTTTCTATTACCGGTAAACCTTTACGGACCGGGTGATAATTTTGATCCCAATTCATCCCATGTCATTCCAGCATTGATTAAAAAATGTATGGACGCCATTGACAACCATTCAAATAAATTAGAAGTTTGGGGGACCGGGCAGGCAACCCGGGAATTTTTTTATGTGGAAGATGCGGCAACTGCTATTTGTCTGGCGGCAGACACCTATGACAAAAGCGATCCTGTAAATATCGGTGCAGGTTTTGAAATTTCCATTAAAGATCTCACGGAGCTTATCGCCCGCCTGGCCGGTTTTAAAGGCGACATTATTTGGGATGCTTCCAAGCCGGACGGTCAGCCCCGCCGCATGCTTGATACATCCAAGGCATTGAATGAATTTAAATTTAAGGCAAAAACGGATTTAACAACCGGATTGAATAAAACCATTGAATGGTACAAAGAAAACCGCCACCATTTAAATAAATAATGAACGGCGGTCATGTTTTTAATTGACTTTGTTTATCGCACATGTTAAGGAGCGCATCACTAAATGGATAGCGAAACCAAAAAATTGGGCATCCAGATGGCCTATGCCAGCAGCATTGGAATCGCAATGGTTCTGGCGATTTTTGGCTGCCTCCTTTTAGGAAGTTATTTAGATCGGAAATTTGATTCCGGCCATGTATTCACCATCGTTTTTCTGATGATTGGAATTTCAGCCGGATTTCGCAACATATATGTTTTAATACAAAGAAATTTCAGAGATGAAGAATCCATCATAAAGAGTTTGAAAAGTGAACCTCATCGCCAAAGACCCGCTCCAAAAAAAACTTGAAATTGCCAACTGGATCATTTTGGCAATCCTTTTTGTCCCTTCCGTCATTTTTGCACCGACAAAATTTTATTTAGGCGTTCTCATAGGCGGTTTTATCAGCATTCTCAACTTTTACGGAATGGAACTGGGTTTACGCGGCCTTTTTAAAAATCCTTCCGGAAATGTCAAGCGACCGACCATGGTCAAATATTATATTCGACTGGCATTGACTGCTGTTGTTTTGTACTTTCTGATCGCCGCTGAAACCGTCAATGTTATCGGCTTACTGATTGGACTTTCCGTGGTGGTAATCAATATCGTTTTAACGATGATCACTACCCTGGCAAAAAAAAACTTTATTGAGGAGGTTAGTTAGAAACAAATGGAACCCCTAATATTCTTCCACACAACCTGGCTGAAAGACATGGGCATTAACATGACCATCGTTTTCAACACTTTGTTTATCGTGCTTATGTTGTCCGTGCTTTCATTTTTGGCTACACGGCGCCTGCAGGTTTACCCGGGACGTCTGCAAAATGTTATGGAAGTCATCGTGGATGGCCTTCACTCATTGTTGCTCGACACGATGGGAAACCATGGAAAAAAGTTTTTTCCGCTCATCGCAACTATCGGTCTCTTCATTTTCACGTCTAACATGATCGGAATCATTCCCGGATTTGAATCACCAACCGCCAACATCAACACAAACCTGGCCATGGCGCTGGTCGTGTTCTTCTCAACACACGTTGTCGGCATCATTACCCACGGCTTCAAGTACGTCAAACAGTTTCTGGGACCGGTCTGGTGGCTTATTCCTCTCATGCTCCCCATCGAACTCATCAGTCATTTGTCACGACCTTTGTCTCTGACCTTCCGGTTATTCGGTAATATCGCCGGTGAAGACATCGTTCTGCTGGTTGTTTTGCTGCTGGTCCCGTTGATTGTTCCGTTGCCCATTATGTTTTTAATGATTTTTACTTCGGTTGTCCAGACCCTGGTGTTCATGCTCCTGTCCATGATGTACATCGGCGGTGCGATGGAGGAAGCTCATTAATCATTCGTCAGTTGGGATTAGCCCAAATAGAATCCTGACGGGCAAGAAAATATTTTTTAAACAAAAAAGCAGCTGACGGCAATCGCTATCAGCTGCTTTTTTCTTCTTTTGCTGAAGGTGTCTAACGCTGTGTCTTATGAAGGCTTTTAAAAATTATCTCATCTGATGCTTGACGACATGATTCAATCGTACTATTGACCTCTTGGATTATTTATTTTGGGAGTTTTTTTATGTTCAGTCTGGGAATCAATATCGGCTCCTCAAATGTGAAGGTTGCCCTGCTGGAAGATAACAAAATTGTTTGGAACGCCGTAGAACCTCATGAAGGCAATTTTCTGGGCACCCTTAATAAAGTTCTTTCATCCTACCCTTTGCCAACAGACATCAACGTACTGGCTACCGGAACCGAAGGCCGCCATCTTTTAAATATCAATAGCGTCATTGAACCGCTCTGCGTCGAAGAAGTTCTGCAAAAACTTGATCATCAGATTGACGCTCTTGTTTCTCTGGGCGGAGAAGATCTGGTAGTTTACACCATTGACAAAAATAATAAAATTATAACCAGTTTTTCCGGCAATAAATGCGCTTCCGGCACCGGCGAATTTTTCAAGCAACAACTGGCGCGGATGAACATGAAGCTCGGCGACATCAACAACATCCCCGCAGATTGCCGTGCGCTTAAACTCTCGTCGCGCTGTTCGGTCTTCATGAAAAGCGACTGCACGCATCGTTTGAACAAGGGCGAAGCCAAAACGGGCGACATCGTATTATCGCTCTCCGACGTCATGGCCATCAAGGTCATCGACTTTTTAAAAAAGGCCAGAATCGAAAAAGGGAAAGTCCTTCTGGTTGGCGGCGTAACACAAAATCAGCATATCCTGCGCTATATCCGCGAGCGCATGACGGATATTGAATTCATCGTTCCCCGAGAGGCGCCGTATTTCGAAGCTTACGGAGCGGCGCTGATGGCGGGGGTCTCCGGCAGCCACCTACCCCCTTTAAATTCGTTATTTAAAGAAAGTCGCATTCAATTTAAAAGATTTAAAAGCCTGCAAACGGCCGAAGGCAAAGTCACGTATCTGCCATCGCAAAAAGGCAAAGTCAAAGCCGGTCATGAATATATCCTCGGCGTCGATGGCGGTTCCACGACCACGAAAGCCTGCCTCATCGACATCGAAACCAACGAAATCACGGCAGCTTTTTATGGCCGGACACATGGGGATCCGGTCAGCTCGCTCAAAAACTGTCTCACCGAAATAAAAAAGCAAATCCGGGATGATATCGGCGACGGGAAAATCAACATCACACTGGCTGCCACAACCGGTTCTTCGCGAGAAATTCTCGGCGTATTTCTGGAAACACCCGCCGTTTATAATGAAATCATTGCACACGCCGTCGGCACGTCCTTCTATCGGGATGACATTGACACCATTTTTGAAATCGGCGGACAGGACGCCAAATATGTTTCGCTGAAAAACAAAGTCCCGATTGATTACGCCATGAACGAAGCCTGTTCAGCGGGAACCGGATCATTTCTGGAAGAATCGGCCCAGGGCGATCTGAATATTCCCGACGCCGCACTGATCGGCGACATCGCGCTTGCCGCCAAAGAACCGCTGAAGTTTGGCGAACACTGTTCCGCTTTTATCAATTCCGACATCCGCAACGCTGTTCAGCAGGGCGCTTCACGCGAAGACATTACCGCCGGTATTGTCACTTCCATCGTATCCAATTATCTCAATCGCGTGGTGGGTAACCGGACCATCGGCAAAAATATTGTCCTGCAGGGCGGCGTCGCCAAGAACAAAGCCGTCCCGCTGGCCTTTGCAATGCTGTTGGATAAAGACATTCTGGTGCCGCCTGATCCCGAGCTGATGGGTTGTTTCGGTGTGGGCATTCTGGCCAAACAAAAAGCTAACGAAGGATTTCTGACCAAGACGACCTGTGACCTTGATCAGATTCTCGCCACCAGCATTATCTATGAAAAGGAATTTCAGTGTAAAGCCTGCGACAATTTCTGTCCGATCCGCGTTCTCAACGTCAACGGCCACAAATATATGTTTGGCGGCCGCTGTAATAAATACGCCAACATCCGGAAGAAAAAAGTTTTCGACGAAGCCTGCGTGATCGACTACATTGAAAAGCGCAACGACATCCTCTTCAAAGAATGCGCGCCCGATGCGGCCACACTGGTTAAGAAAAAAGATTATGTCGTCGGCATTCCCCGCTGTTTCTCTATTTATACCCTCTGGCCGCTTTATTCCTGGTTTTTCCATACCTTGGGGGTAGAAACGTTTGTCTCTCAGGACATATCGCATGAAGGAACAGCGCGCGTGGAAAGCAGCTATTGTTTCCCGGCGGAAATCGCCCACGGGGCCGTTCAGGATATTTTCAACCGCAAAATCGATTACATTTTCCTGCCCCATTTCCGGGATATGGAAAGCTACGAGCAAGATGCGCCGGCCAGTTTCTGCCCCATCACGCAAAGCCTGCCCTATTACATCCAGAAGGCGTTCCCAGAGATTCCGGACGAAAAATATTTGGCGCCCGTCGTCAGCTTTATGTATGGACTTGAAAAAGCAGCCGAACCTTTCGTCGCGATGGCCGCAACACTGGGATTTTCTGAAAGTGAGGCCAAAACCGCCTTTCACATCGCTTATGAAAAACAAATGGAATGCTTTGCCAAATTTGCCGAACTGGGCAAACAGGCACTGGAAGAGGCCAGGCTAGCCAAACGTGCAGTCATTGCGGTTCTGGGACGGCCATACAACTCCTTTACCGCTGATGCCAACATGGGCATTCCCCGCAAATACACATCGCGCGGTTATTCGGTCATTCCCTATGATATTCTGCCGTTTACCGACCAGAATATCTATCCGAATATGTACTGGTATTACGGCCAGCAGGACATGAAAGCCAGTATGCTGCTCAAGGATGAAGATAATATTTACATCACCTACATCTCTAACTTTTCCTGTGCGCCTGATTCCTTCATGCTGCATTACTTAAAGTGGATCATGGGCGCAAAACCCTTTCTGATTCTGGAGCTGGATTCTCATACGGCAGATGCTGGCGTTGACACACGCATTGAAGCGTTTCTGGATATTATCGAGGGTTACCGCTCCAAGCTTAACGACATCCGTGAAGAACGATACGACAATGGCCTGCGCTTCATCAACAATCCTGATGAAGCCATCCACATCAAAAATAGCATCACCGGCGAAAAGATTCCGATCAAAGGAAACCCGCGCGTTAAGCTGCTCTTATCCAGCATGGGCAGGCTCTCGGCAGAATTGATCGGCGCCGCCATTCGGGGGTTAGGCGTCAACGCGGAAGCCATGCCGGTGCCGGATATCCACACCCTGCAAATGGCGCGCAATCACGCATCCGGTAAAGAATGTCTGCCTTCGCATCTGGTATTAGGCAGTACGCTCAAATATTTATCATCCGGAAAATACCGTAAGGATGAAATCTATCTTCTATTTGTTCCGACCACGACGGGGCCCTGCCGGACCGGCCAGTATTTTGTTTTCTATGAAAACCTTTTCAAGGATTTGCGTCTGGAAAATGTTGTCGTATTCACTCTGGAAGCCAACAATTCCTATAATGAACTGGGGAGGGAATTCTCCAAATATGCCTGGTGGGCGGTGCTGATCGGCGACTATATGAAAGATGTGGAAACATCTCTGCGGACCTGTGCAGCCGAGCCCGCTGATGCGATGAGAATCTATGATCAGATCTGGAAAAAAATGCTCAGCGTGGCCGAGCAGGATATTACCAAAGTTCTGCCGGCGCTGAAGGATATCGCCTCTGCGATTTCTCAAATACCGCTGGCCAGAAAAATGGAAGATTGCCCGAAGGTGCTGATTGTAGGTGAAATCTATGTCAGGCGAGACGATTTTGCCGTTGATGAATTAATTCAGCAATTCAGCCGTCACGGCATCGTCGGCAAGGTATCGAACGTTGCCGAATGGTTTTACTACTGCGACTTTGTAAGGCATTACGAACTCAAAAAGAAACTGAACCTTTCACCTTGGTATCGGCGCGTATTCGCCAGTGAATTTCGGGACATCATCAACTGGAAAATTGAACATGCCTATAAGAAAAATGTGGAAAAAAACATTCGCGGCGCCCTGAGCGCAACCGGCCTGATACCCAGCACACCTCATGAAATGAAAGCCATCATGCATAACGCTAAAAAGCATTTTGTCAGCCACGAACTGCATTCGGAAATCAGCATTTCCAGCGGTGTGGCTGCAACCGCCATGATGGATGGCTACTCGGGCATCGTCAACATTTCTCCGTTTGCCTGCCTGATCGGCCGTGTCATCGAAGGATTATTCACTCCCTGGGCCAGAGAAAGAAAATATCCGGCCATCTCGATTGAAATTGACGGCAATCTGCTGCCGCCGAATGTCCTCTCCAAACTTGAAATTTTCATGCTTAACGTCAAGCGGTTCCGCGGCAAAGGAGACAGCCACTCCATGGTAGAGCGCGATGGCGAAAAATCTGCGGGAATAGACAGAAAGATTATCCGATAAAAAAAGCGGGCATGAAGCCCGCTTTTTTTATCTGCACAATGGAAGATCGTATCTAACCTTTTTTCGGCTGTTTGAGCAAAGCAACCGCCATCAACACGCCGGCAACCGCCAGGACGGCTGTAGGGTAGAATGCATAAGTGTAGGTTCCGAACACATCTTTGGCCTGACCGGAGATGATTCCGCCGACAATAGCGCCCACGCCGTATGCAAAAAAGACCACGCCATAGTTGCGCGCATAATTTTTCATACCGAAGAACGCCGCCGTTGCCGTCGGAGCAATGGCCAGCCACCCGCCCAGGCAAAGCCAAAATCCGATAAAGCTGAATGTATAAAGTCCCGTATCCCCTTCCTTGGCTGCAATCATAATAACCGACACAACAAAGATCAGGGTTAAATTAAGGATGCTGGCATTGCGGGGGTTAATCTTGTCCGTCAAAAATCCAAAAAGAGGACGCCCAAGTGCGTTGAAAATAGCGAACACACCGACGAGCGTCGCAGCTGTCTCACCGGTAATCTTGATAATCTCGTTACCCACCGGTTTGGATATACCAATAGCCATCAGTCCGGCAATCGACCCAATGAGAAAGCAGAAAAACAGTCCCCAGAATGTCGATGTTTTCGCCATTTCTCCGGGGGTAAAATCCGTTGCAATAACTGCTCCTGCTGCCGGTTTCCAACCCGCCGGCACCCAGCCTGCAGCAGGAAAATGGAAAGGCAGGCTTAAGACAACCAGAATAATACCGAAGGCAATACCAAAATACAGGAAGGTGTTCGACAATCCCACAGAAGGAATCAGGACGGAGGCAAGCTTGCCCGTAATCAAAGCAGAGCCGCCGAAACCGGCCAGCGTCAATCCGACAGCCAGCCCTTTTTTATCCGGAAACCACTTTGCACCCATGGCTACGGGGCAGCCATAGACAAGGCCGACGCCCGATCCGGCAATCACACCATAGGTCAATGTCAGCATCCAGATATTGGATGCAAAACTGGATAAAAGCCAGCCCAATCCAACAATAATACCGCCAATGATTCCCAGTTTACGCGGCCCTAATTTTTCCATCACGCGCCCGCCGAAAAACATGGTAACCGCGAAAAATGCCAGGAAAACCATAAAAGGCAGGTTGGCCATGGACGCGGAAACATCAAAGGCTTTTCTGACCGGGGCGAGGAAAATACTGTAGGCGTAAACCGCGCCCAGACACACGCACATAATCAAACCCAAGACCACATAAACCCACCGGCCACTTTCCGCAGGCATCCCGAACAGCTTTACATTGTTACCCATTTAATACCCCCCCTTTAAGAAACTAAAATTTTTTGCGAAGTTCGCCCTTTATAGGGTAACAGGGCAAGAGTCAATAAAAATGTTGTTTTATATTCCACTTGACCTATATGCCCTTTTTACCTATACTTTTTCACGAAAGAAGGTTTTTTCCAGCTTTTCCGGCAAGGAGGTGGCACAATGCAACGTTTAATCACAGCCGTTTTTGAAAATGGCGTTTTCAAGCCGACACAGGATGTGGATGTTCGGGAACATGAAGAGGTGACCATCAAGATAGTTTCTCATGATGATTGGCAAAAGCGGTTTGATTATATTATTGAAAAAATCCACCGAAGGGCCGCACAGTACTGTGCAGATGAGATAGAGGAGGATATCGCCACAGAGATTAAAAAAATCCGGGACGACAAAAATGCGCATTAGAGTGGTTATAGATCACCAGATTCTTATCCATTTTGGAAACAAAATAAATTGGTTAATCTAAAACAAAATATAACGGGGATTATCCTGGCGGGCGGGAAAAATTCCCGGATGGGAGCCAACAAAGCGTTTCTGGAAATTGACGGAATTCGCCTGATTGATAAAACAATGGGGATTTATCGCGAGATATTTTCCGAAATCATTATTGTCACCAACGATCCTCTTGCTTATGTGGAATTTAACGACGCCGCTGTTGTAACGGATATCTATAAAGGCAAAGGTCCTTTGGGAGGAATCTATACGGGGCTGTTTTACGCAAAAAACAACCACGCTTTTGTCAGCCCCTGCGATATGCCCTACCTGAACAAAGATTTCATCAGCTACCTGACCCATCAGACAGGCAAGCATGATGTGATCGTCCCGGAACTTGCCGAAGGGTATCAGCCCCTGCATGCCATTTATTCACGCAACTGTCTGCCTTCCATCAAACCACGGCTTGTGGCGGATAAACTCAAGATCATTGGATTTTATCGTGACATGCGTGTTTTGACAATTTCAGAGCAACAAATTGCGCCGTTTAATCCGAATGGACGGCTCTTCCAGAATTGGAACACGCCGGAGGATATGCGACAATTCACTTAAATACAGCTTTTTTCACTCACAAATTTCTTGACAGCAGTTTTTTTCTGATATAATGATCTCGCTACCCGGAATGAACGTTCATTCACGACCATAGGAGTTTAATTTCTTGACGAATTCTGATAAACGCGCCGATATTATGCAAGCGGCACTGGAACTCATTGCCGAACGGGGTTTTCATGACGCGCCCATGTCCGAAATAGCACAAAAAGCCCATGTGGCCGCCGGCACGATCTATCGGTATTTCGAGAATAAAGACGTCCTCATCAATGATTTGTTCCAGGAAATTGAAGACCGGTTGATGGATGTTCTTCTGTCCCATTACCCCCTGGGGAAACCGGTTAAAGAACAATTCTTTTATGTATTCGGTGAACTTTGCCGGTACTTATTAACCCACGCGCTTCATTTCCGTTATATGGAACAATACTTCAACTCACCGTACGGAATTTCCAAGCGCCGCGACATACTTTCGGGAAAAAACATGAATGACCGGAAACACGATACGCTTGCAGAAATCTTCAAAGAAGGAATCTCGCAGCAGATTTTGAAGGATTTACCTGTCGTGGTGCTTTCTTCGCTGTCTATCGGTCCCATGATTTACTTGATACGCGACCATACGCTCGGTTTTGTTGTGCTGGAGGAATCCTTAATCCGGCAAATTACTGAAGCCTGCTGGGATGCGATTAAAAAATAATTTTTTCTAACAATAAGAGGTGTCCAATGAAAAAACAATACAGAGTCGGGCTGATGGCTGCTACAGTCTTTCTTACCGCGGGTTTGCTTTTGGGCGGTTGCGGCAACAAGAAAGGCGGTCCGCCTCCGATTCCCGAAGTTGCCGTTGTCACCATACAGTCGAAACCTGTCGCCACCACGACTGAATTGACCGGTCGGACGTCCGCCAATTTAGTCGCCGAAGTACGTCCTCAAGTGGGCGGCATCATCCAAAAACGCCTGTTTACGGAAGGCAAGGACGTACGGGCAGGCCAGGTGCTCTTTCAAATCGACCCCGCCCTGTATCAGGCGACACTCGAAAATGCTAAAGCTGCGCTGGCGAGGTCCGAAGCTCAGCTGACAACCATTCAATTGAAAGCGAATCGAT
>CAYVFA010000038.1:0-17547 GCA_964450075.1 uncultured Smithella sp. | reverse complement strand
AACTGGTGACCTCATCCTTACCAAGGATGTGCTCTACCAACTGAGCTACGTGGGCACAACTATAAACTGTTTAACTCGTGCTCAAAAAATATTAACCTGGAGCGGGAAACGGGATTCGAACCCGCGACCCTCAGCTTGGAAGGCTGACGCTCTAGCCCCTGAGCTACTCCCGCTTACCCTTGTCAATGGTGGAGGGGGGAGGATTCGAACCTCCGTAGGCTCCGCCGGCAGATTTACAGTCTGCTCCCTTTGGCCGCTCGGGAACCCCTCCAGTGATAATACTCAACTGGAGCTGGCGATGGGACTTGAACCCGCAACCTGCTGATTACAAATCAGCTGCTCTACCGATTGAGCTACGCCAGCAAACCATTAAATTTAAAACAGTTTCGCATGAATATTGCCTGCTTTAAACGCAAACCAGCATTTACACTGCTTCGTGCGAATTGCGGACTTTAATTTTTATGATTGTTTTTGTCAAGTAAATTTTTAAATTATTTACAAATACGGCTCAGGGCGGGAACAACAGGACCTAATCTTTATCGCTGAAATAATCCGCTGAAAAAATGTAGATGTCCGTTTCTTTGTCTTTCCATGCCTTCGGAGGCAAACCTGCCTTGTAGCAGGTCTCTTTCAGGAATGTTTCTCTGTCCCATCCATATTCGGTTGCAACCTGTGGCAGGAGTAAACCGGAATTGTACCCCCGGACAATGTACAAGCCATGGTTTCCAACTTCAATGTCATCAATATTCTTAATTTTTTGCAAGGGGCTTAACACGGATATTTCAAAACTCAAATCCCTGATTTCGTCGCCCTTGACCGACGGGAAACGCGGATCATGAAAAGCGGCGGCGACGGCCATTTCCTGCACCGTGTCCCCCAGAGGCTTAACCGCCTTGATATAGCCGATGCAACCACGCAGATGCCCCCGTTTCTTCAGTGTGACAAAAGCACCTCTTTTTTCTTGGAGGATCGGCAAATCGACTGTTAATTTAGGTAATTCCCGATTGCCTGCTTTCGCCATAATCGCTCTTTTGGCAATATCCAGAAGTGCCTTTTTTTCCTGATCCGTTAAGTCCATTTTATCCTCTGGTCTTCTTTTTCCCCATGTGCTTATCTCTATTTAAAACGCCAGATCGTCCCTTTTTCACTATCGAGAATCTCAACACCGGCCGCTGCCAATTGACTTCTTAGCAGATCGGCTTCCTGCCAGAGGCCCGCTTTTCGGGCAGAATCTCTTTTTTGAATAAGCTCACTTATATCCTGATGCGGCGCTTGTTGCCCAAAATCCATGATTCCAATTATTTCATTTATTTTATCAAGCGCTTTAATAACTTTTCGGGCATCGGTCCTGCTTATATTCCCCTCTGCCAAAGGCAGGTTGATTTTGCCGATAAAATCAAAAAGCGACGCCAGTGCACCGGATATATTGATATCGTCATCCAACGCTTTCTCAAAGCCAAGATGAAGGTCGTAAATGGCTTGATCAATATCGGGGAAATTTTGGACATCATCATTAATGGCGCTGAGACGGTAGATAAAAGTATCCATTTTTTTAATGGTGTTTCTCGCCATTTGCAGAGCCTTCTCAGAATAACTGATGGGCTTGCGGTAATTCATCCCCAGCAGAAAAAACCGGATATCCCTGCCACTGTATCCTTTTTGCTTCAGGTCGGCAATCATTACAGCATTGTTCAAAGAACGGGACATCTTTCGCCCGTCCACCAGAATCAACTCCGCACCGATCCAATAGTTTGCGCCACCATGACCGGAATAAGCCTTGTTAATCGCGATGATATTTTCGCAATGGGGAAATGTTTCATCCGCTCCGCTGATATGGATATCATACGCTGTCCCCAGATATTTTTGAGAAATGGCCGCACACTCCAGATGCCAGCCCGGCCGGATATTGCCCCACTTCGTCTTGTGATAAATCCCTCTTTTCAACTCGCCCAGACCGGCTCTTTTCAGAAGGGCAAAGTCCGCCGGGTTGTCTTTTTCATAATCGTCGAGATCGATGGACCGACCCAATCGGGTTTTGGCCAAGTCAATGTTGGATAGAAGACCATAATCGGACAGTTTGGAAATATCGAAATAAACCGAATGAAGCTTCTCGTAGGCATAATCTTTATCGACTAATTTTTCGACAATTTTGAGCATGCCGTCAACATTTTCGGAAGCTTTCGCGTAAATATTGTCGGAACGAATATTTAAAAATCGTGCATCATCCAGAAAAACCTGCAAATACTTATTGGAATAATCCGCGAGTTCCATCGCCGCTTTTTCGGAGCCGCGAATGGATTTATCAGTAGAATCAACAATATCGATGACATGCTTGACCCGATAGCCTTTAAATGTCAAATACCTTGCGAGTAAATCAGAGACCACGAGACGCCGGTAATTTCCCAGATGGGGCGCGTCATGAACGGTTGGACCACAGGTCCGCATGAACACTTCCTGAGACTTCAGCGGCCGGAATAGCGTTTTTGAGCGGCTAAGAATGTTATAAAGGTTCACCGTAGCCAATTCTTCTTTGACGGTAAATAATTCCGTACTCAAGTAACGCTCGCCGCTGTCCGGAAAAATGACCACGATCAGGCCTTCTTCCATTTCGCTGGCCCTTTGGGCAGCCACAAACATCGCCGCGCCGGAACTCATTCCAACCAGAAGGCCTTCTTCGCGGGCAAGTCGGCGGGACATTTCAAAAGCATCTTCATCCAGAATGTTCACTTTTTCATCAAGACGCTTTTTATCAAAAATCCCAGGGCGGTAAGATTCCCGCATATTTTTGAGTCCCTGGATCTTATGCTTTAAATAGGGTTCGACGCCGATAATTCTTATCTTTTCATTGAGTTCCTTGAGCTTCTTGGAAAGGCCCATCGCCGTACCTGTCGTACCGAGCGTCGCGACCACCGCCGTCACTTGACCTGCCGTTTGATCCCAGATTTCCTGTGCTGTTCCGAAATAATGGGCCGCAATATTGTCTTCATTGTTGAATTGATCGGTTCCAAAGTACCGGCCGGGATTTTCCCTGAGCATCCGGTAGGCAACTTCAATGGCGCCATCCGTCCCTTGAGCCGCCGGCGTAAAATATAATTCGGCGCCCATCGCCCGCAGAATTTTTTTCCGCTCGTCGCTTGCCGATTCCGACATGGTCAGGCACAGCTTATAGCCTTTGGCCGCGGCGATCATGGCCAGTCCTATGCCGGTATTGCCGCTGGTGGCTTCCAGAATAATTTTGTCATGATTCAAGTCTCCCCTTTTTTCAGCGTTCTCGATCATGAACAAAGCGGTACGATCTTTAATAGAGCCACCCGGATTGGCGGACTCCAATTTGGCAAAGATTTTCACCTTTTTATTGGGATTAAGTCTTGTTATTTCCACAAGAGGGGTGTTGCCAATACGATCAATAATGCTTGTGTAAGTGTTTATCATAAAAACGGCCTGTTGATTGATAATAAACCATTCCTCTGGCGGCAAAGGAACCGAAACTCGTCAAAAATTCATCCGGGTTAAAGTGTGGATCAGCTGTCCATTTTGAGCATAGGGATTTTGACAAATGAAATCCCCTCTTCTTTTAAGCTCGTTTCTTCCTGCGGCGTCGTTGTTCCTCTGATATTTCTTTGTTCTTCATCACCTTCATGAATCTTTATAGCCACTTCGGCAAATTTATTTCCGACATCTTCAAAGTTGTTATCAATGTACTGATGCAGCATTTGAAGCGCCTGTACCGGGGTAATCTCCTGATGATCCTCTTTTTTAGCCGGCATTTTTGAATCCTTCCCCATAATGGTAAGGGAAGAAGGCATGATTTCCACATTGGAGCTGTTGCAAACCGGACAGCAAACCAGCCGCTGAGCGTTTTGCGAAAGAAAGGCCTGGCGATTTTTAAACCAGCCTTCAAACTGGTGCCCCTTCTCACATTTTACATCGTAAATAATCACAAATCGGCTTCTCTCTTTGCTGAGAATAATTAAATATCAGATTAATTAAAAACATGTGGACATTTTGCAATAAATTTTATAACGTCCCAACCCGTGTCGGGATGTGGCCCAGCTTGGTAGGGCACTGCGTTCGGGACGCAGGAGTCGCGCGTTCAAATCGCGCCATCCCGACCATTTTTCTTTAGCCCACAACAGACGCCATCTTAAAGATCGGCAGGTACATGGCGATAATCATCCCCCCGACAACGCCTCCCAGGAAAACCATCATAATCGGTTCGATCAACGCCGTCATGCCGGCGACCGCCGCATCCACTTCGTCATCATAAAAATCGGCTATTTTATTGAGCATGACATCCAGAGCGCCGGTGGCTTCACCCACCGCAATCATCTGGACAACCATCGGCGGGAAAATGCCGGCATCGGTCAGCGGCTCGGCAATCGACTGACCCTCGCTGATACTCTGACGCGTTTTCAGCAAAGCAGCTTCGATCACGACATTACCGGCTGTTTTACTGACAATATTCAACCCTTCCAGAATCGGCACACCGGAACTCATCATGGTTGACAAGGTGCGTGAAAACTTGGCGACGGCTACTTTTTTAAGCACCGGTCCGATAATTGGCGCCCTCAGCAGAGCCGCATCAAAAATCCAGCGGCCTTTTTCCGTTTTAAGAAATGTTTTAAGAGCAACGATAAGCGCAACGACGATTCCCCCGATGACCCACCAGTAGTTCTGCATGAATTTGCTCATACCCACGACCATGGCCGTCGGACCGGGAAGTTCACCCCCCATACTTGAAAACATTTTTTCAAATACGGGAATGACTTTGAGCAGAAGCAAGGTCACGACACCCGCGGAAATGCACAGAACCGCGATCGGATAAGTCATGGCGCTTTTGACCTGGGCTTTCAATTTCATCGCTTTTTCCAAATAAGCGGAAAGGCGGCCTAAAACAAGATCCAGAATACCGCCCGCTTCACCGGCGGCAATTAAATTGGTAAACAGATCATCAAATACCTTCGGATATTTTTTCATGGCATCCGTCAGGCTGGTGCCGCCTTCAATGTCTTCCTTAACCGACTTGATAATTTTGGCAAAAGTTTTGTTGGCCTCCTGTTGGGCCAGTAGATCCAGACATTGGATAAGGGGCAAACCGGCGCTGATCATTGTGGCAAAAATCCGGCAGAAAACCACAACATCTTTTTCTTTGACGCCACCGGCAAGGAATGGAAGATATTCAGCCAGATCTTTCGGCTTTGCACGAACCTCAACAGACTTAAATCCCTGCTTTCTTAAAAGCGTACGGACGGCCAACTCATCGGCAACATCCAGCTCGCCTTTTTTCACTTCGCCCTTTTTCGTGGTTCCTTCCCAAAGGAAAACCGGCATAGTTGAGAATCCTTTCTTGAAGAAATAGTTCGTTTATGCGCGTATCATAAACTATCTTCCATGTAGTTTCAACAAGTTAAAACAGAGGCAAATTTTTTAATTTTCGGGGCTTCTTTTATGCCCGATCAAAATTCTCTTTTTCCCTGCGCTGGAGAAAGATTTCATACTGAATGATCCCCGCCGCAACAGCGACGTTGAAGGAATCAAAGTTTCCCGCCATCGGAATCGTGATCAAAAAATCACATTTTTTTTTCACCAGCGGCCGAAGACCTTTGGCCTCGCTTCCCAGCACTAACACCACCGGACCATTAAAATATTGCTCCCTGATGCTCCTCCCCCCGTGGGCATCGGCGCCATAAATCCAGAAACCCTTATCCTTCAAATAGTCCATCGTCTGGGATAAATTGGTCACACGGGCAACCGGAAGCTCTTCTGCACTGCCGGCAGACGCTTTAATAACAGCCGGTGTCACTGAGGCCGCGCGATCGGTCGGAATGACCACACCGTTAGCGCCCAGACAATGGGCGCTGCGAATAATCGACCCCAGATTTTGCGGATCGAGAATACTGTCAAGCATTAAAATGAGATCATGGGATAAATGAGGGTTACGGTTTTTCAGCAAATCGTCCAGATCGGCATAGGCAAATGAATCGCGCAAACCGACGATCCCCTGATGATCCGCTCTACCCGTCAATTCATCGAGATGCTGGCGCTCACACCATTCCACAGGTACTTTCTTTTGGCGGGCGCCCTCAATAATTTCTTTAACCGATGACCCGCTCCGGCCGTCGGCAATCATAATTTTTTTCAGGGGTGAAGGCTCTTGGGCAAGAAGAACCTTTACGGGGTTAACCCCGTAAACGGCTTCGGTGTTTTGCTTTCTTTGTACGAGAGGGATCGTCATGTGCGGTTTCTTGCAGCCAGACCGTCGGTAATCTCCGCTACAATCCGGTGGCATGCGGCAAGTGGATCTTTGGCCTGGCGGATGGGCCTGCCCACAACTATGTAATCCGCGCCGGTTTGGATCGCTTCAAAGGCGCTTAACGTTCTTTTTTGATCATCCTTGACCGGCTCGTCTGAACTGCGGATCCCCGGCGTCACCACAACAAAATCCTCGCCTAAATCTCGCCTCAGAGCAACGATATCCTGGGGTGAGGCGACCACGCCTGCGGCTCCCGCCTTTTGCGCCATTTTAGCCAGACGAAGCACCAGATCATCTGTGGTTGTCTCAAATCCGATTTCCGCAAGATCGCTGTTATTCAAGCTGGTCAAAACCGTCACAGCCAGAACAATAGGGCTCGCCATACCTTTTTTTTCGGCACAAGCGGCCACGGCATCAACTGTTTCCCGAATCATCCGGCTGCCGCCTGACGCATGGACATTGAACATATCCACATTCAATCTGACAGCGGCTTCAGCGGCACGGGCTACCGTATTGGGAATATCGTGAAATTTCAGGTCCAAAAAGACCCGACTGCCTCTTTGCTTGATGCTTTCAACGATCTTCGGTCCGACGGATGTGAACAATTCCTTGCCGACTTTAAACATGCCGACATGACCGGAAAGAAGCTCTATCCAGGATAAAGCCTCTTCATAACCGGCGGCATCCAGAGCAAAGATCAGTTTGTCTGCGGGTGTATTACTCGAGATATTCTTCATCGCCGATGAACTCTGTATTATCCGGAATGGGTTTAAAATCTTCCTGTGACCCTTTTAAAAATTCAGGATTGGCGTAAACAACTTTGCCGGCGGCAATTTCTCTAAGCGCCACAACGATTTCCCGATTTTTACTATCCATCAAGGGTTTGGAACCTTTGAGCAGCTGACGCGCCCGTTTGGAAGCCAGTGACACCAGACCGAATCTGGTTTCGGCCACCAGTAAAGAATCTTCTACTGTAATTCTTGCCATAAATCTAATACCTCCTAAACAGCTCTATTAACATCATTAAAAAAACAATTGATTTTGCACTGTAAGCGGCTTGTTCTACTTTTCTCTGCGCGATATATTGCAATCAGCTGCCTTGCCGCCGTTTCCAGATCTTCATTAAAAACGGCGTAGTCATACCACAAAACTTCTTTTAATTCACTCTCGGCTTGCGCAAACCGTGTTTTTATCGCTTCCGTACTTTCATGTCCTCGCTTTTCCAGCCGATTCAGGAGTTCATCCAAAGAGGGAGGCAGGACAAAAACAAAAACGCCGTCTGCAAACTTTTCCTTAATTTCTTTGGCGCCACGCGGCTCAATATCGAGCAGTAAATCTTTTCCTGTGCCTAAAACGTCATTGATGGATTGACCGGATGTTCCATAAAGGTTCCCGTAATTTTCCACCCATTCAACAAATTCACCCTGATCAATCCGCCGCCGAAAATCTTCGCGGGAAATAAAATGATAATCCTTTCCGTTGATCTCATTGGGGCGCGGCTTCCGTGAGGTATAGGAAACGGAAAATTCAATTTCCGGACAAGCCGCAAGCAATCTTCTGCAAATACTGCTTTTTCCTGCCCCGGAAGGCGCAGACATGACGATGACCAGTCCTCTATCCGACATATTTCTACTCAATATTCTGCGCCTGTTCCCGCAATTTGCCCAGTTCACTTTTGACTTCAATGACCTGACGGGCAATTTCCGCATCGTTGCTTTTTGAACCGATCGTGTTAATTTCACGGTTCATTTCCTGCAAAAGGAAGTCTATTTTCCTGCCTTCCGCCTCGTCGCTTTGCAACAGGGCTTCAAACTGAGCAATATGGCTTTGCATACGGACAAGCTCTTCCGTGATATCACATCGATCCGCCATCATCGCCACTTCCTGGGCCAGACGGGCGGCATCCATCTCAAATCCCGCCGTCAGTTCCTTAATTCTGTCTGAAAGACGTTTTTGATATTCCAGAACAACCTGCGGCGCACGCAATCGAATGGTTTCCATCGTTTGCTGAATGGATTGCAGTCTCATCTGCATGTCCGAAAACAAAGCAATCCCTTCATCCTGCCTCATGTTAACCAGCATCGACAAAGCTTCCTGCAGCGTTTTTTCCACCTGATCCAGAAAATCGGCTTCCAGCTTCGTTTCGGCGGGTGGTGTAAAGATGTCCCGAAAGCTGACGAGGGTTTTAAGACTGATGGGCTCCTGGATATTGAATTCATTTTTCAACCGGGTCAAAACATCAAAGTAGTCGCGAGCGACTTCCATGTTTAAATTCACCCGGGACGGTTCGGCGCCGTCTCCTTCCAGTCGGATCGAAAGATCAATACGGCCGCGCTTGAATCGTTCTCCGATCTTCTTTTTATATTCCATTTCCAGCGGATAAAGCAAAGCGGGGGTCCGCAAGCCGATTTCCAGAAACCGGTGATTCACGGATTTTGCTTCTACGACAATATTTCGTCCGTTACAGAGTGCTTCCACCCGGCCGTAACCGGTCATACTTTTAATCATCTTCGAACCTTCTTTACGAAATCATTTCATTTGGTATCGGTTGCTGCCGTTTTTAATTGCAATAAATATCGCGACCGGATCGCGCTGAGCATCGCCAATTGTTTTTCATCGGCATAATCCGGATACGTCCAGGGCAGCGCAACAAACTTTTTCCCCTGATAAATCAGCGTTAAATCCGCGTAAATCCCGTCACGTAAATAAGGCCTGTGCGTATAACCTTTGCCGGTGGCCAGTATCAGATGCGCCTGTGACAGATAACCGGGATCAATATTGACAAGCCGGTGATGATCCCTTGCCGTTTCGTTTTCAATTTCATTTGTCGCAAGCTTGATATCCGGCAACGTTTCCGGCCGGATTAACCGTTCCATCGACAGAAAACGCCGGACAAGTTTCTCTCCCATTTCCGGATGATAATAATCCGTATAATCAAAGGGCATCTGTTCGCTTATATAATCAGGTGGACCGTAAAGAGCAGACAACCTGTTGACGGTATCGCCTAGGACTTCGGCCGCCGGGCCAAAAACGCTGAAGACCAGTTTGACCGGCAGGGTCTGTGTCGGCTTGCTCATAATACGCTGATCAATTCTTCCCGAGAAACTGTGGACGTTCCCACCTTGCCCACCACAATACCCGCGGCATGATTGGCCAGAGACGTTGCCTCTTTCAGATTCGCTTTTGCGGCCAGAGCCAGGGCCAGCACACCGATAACGGTGTCCCCCGCGCCCGTCACATCATAAACTTCCTTCGCCTGCGCCGAAAAGTGTGTATGGGCAACTTTCCGGCCTCTTTCAAAAAGGCTCATTCCTTCTTCGCCCCGCGTCACCAGCAGTGCCTGAAAATCAAATTTTGCCAGCAGCGTTTCCCCCAACTTCAGAAGATCATCCCCGTTGGCAATCTCCAGACCGGCGGCGCGCTGCGCTTCATGATGATTGGGTGTGATGACATAAGCACCCGCGTAGATGGAAAAATCACTTTGTTTCGGATCAACACACAAATATATTTTTGCATCCGCGGCAATTCTTTTTATGCCGTCAAGCAACTCCCCGGATATAACCCCTTTGCTGTAATCGGAAATCACAATAGCACCAATCTTATCGCGCAGGGACTTCACATAATTGAGAATTTTCCCGATACTCGTTTTCGAAATCGGTTTTCTGCTCTCGGAATCAAACCGGACAACCTGCTGCCCATGTGCAACAATTCTTGTCTTGAGCGTAGTCGGTCTTCCTTTCTCGACCATAATGCCGGCGGTATCGATATCACGGTTTTTCAGTTGTCCGAGCAAACCGCGGCCAATCTCATCAGCTCCGATCACCCCGGCGACAAAAACCCTGCCGCCCATAGCATAAATCGTATTGAGAACATTGGTGGAACCACCCAGCATGACGGAATCTTTCTGCACATCAACCACCGGCACAGGCGCCTCTGGAGAAATTCGTGACACCTTACCCCAGATGAAATGATCGACCATGACGTCTCCGACCACCAGCACACCGGACTTTGGGAAATTTGCAATGATTTCCAATGCTTTCTTTTTCACGATAGGTTTATTCACACGTCCACAAAACTCCTGAAAAATAAAAACTCTAAAAAGAAAAAGCGCCTGATGCGCCGTATTTCTTTAAATAATTTTCGGAATGTTATTACTAAGAGCCGGATTTGTCAATTATTTTCATCACCGCTGTAATTGTCCGCACCCAAAAGCATATTTCTGTTGGCGTTATCAATTCAAAATCAGATTTACAAAGCGCAGGTAAGGCCGTAAAGCCGGCGTACCGCCACCTTCAGAAATAATTTGTAAGGCGCGACCGGAATCGACGACAAGGGCGCCACCCAGATGCGTAACAGGCGTATCCCGAAAAATGTCCGGCACAAGCGGTGTGGATGGCCCCATCAGAGCGACGACACGCGGCTGACCCAAAGCAGCGATAGTTTCCTCAAACGTATGATTCAGAAGTGTGGTAGCGGTAATGATCGCGACATCGCAATCTTTGAGCGCTTGCTGCCTGTCATCAGGGGAGAGCAGTTCCAGACGTTGGGGGTTCTTTTCAATCACGGTCAGAATGGCGCCGGTGGCCCTGATGCGTTCGACCAGCGGTGAAAAAAGGCCGACCATCGCCACTTTATCACCCGGCTTCAGATTGAAATAAGTCGTTGCTTCACGGTCTTCCATCGGACCGGCAGGCAATTCGATTAACGCATTGGCCGTAGCCAGACCGATAGCCCGTTGCAAAACGTTTTTGCCAGCCTTCAGACCCAGCACCAAGTCTTCTGCAGAAGAGCCGGCATATCTTCCGGCATCGGATAAAGCGGTACAGCCCCGGCTTGTGATGTCCGGCACCACAGCGGCCAGTCCCGATGTATCATTATCCAGCCGCACTCCCACATAGCTTAAGCCCACGCGCAAATCGGCAATTCGCCTGTCTTTTGCGGAAGACTCAATGTGCTCGTAAAGAAAATTTAAAATTGTTCCTGGTTTGAGCATGGTCCATCACTTCTGCGTACCAACGGCAACGGCATCTTTATAAGGGGTGTCACCCTGGCAGCTCCGGCACTTTCCGCCATCTCGCGTGGGATACCCTTCACCACAAACCGGACAAACATCGACCGGACCCAATTTCTTGCGGCGGACTTTTTCCGGCTCAACCTGGACATGCTGAATCCCGAGCAGGCTATGCCCGGCTTCCTTGATTTGCGCTAAAAGCAAATCGGGATTCTGCTCGTTCTTTTTCTTTTTCTTGAGATACCAGTTATAGATTTCCGGCCAGGACTTCAGTTTTTCCATATCGAGATAAACCCTGACACCTTTATAACTGTATTTCTCATACAGCGTCACGGCAAATTTGCCAAAATTAACGATACTGAGCCAGCCATTGCCAATCGTACAGGGGGTTAGAATCTGCACGGCATCGGGCAGACAGACCGGCGTTTCACAGACGGCGTCAAAAAACTCACCCTCCGGCAGATTTTTCATCGCCAGGTCAACGATCAAGCCGCCAATGATCAAACCCGGCGCCAGATTGCCGTGAAAGGATTTGACCAAATGGAGATACTCTTCATAAGAATAGGTACAGATGTTCATAATATTTACCCTCTCGAATTTTAATAAACCAATGACAAACGCGGTTCACGCGCGCCTTTGGCCTGCAAAGCCTCTCCGGGCTCGCGTGTTATTGTCCGTTGCATCCATCCTCTATCTATTTTGCCCTCAACCACCGGCAGAATTTCATCGGCGAGAAAGAGCGCCTCATGAATGTCATGGGTCACGTAAATAATGGGGCAGGACAATCTGCCCTTCAGGTTTTTCAGTTCTTCGCGCAAGCCCCGGCGCGTAATGACATCCAACGCAGAAAAAGGTTCATCGAGTAAAAGCAATCTGGGATGACGCGCCAACGCCTGACAAATGGCGCATCGCTGACGCTCGCCACCGGAGACTTGGTGCGGTTTGCGCTGTTTCAGATGACTGATTTTAAAAAGATCGAAAAGGTCATCGACCTCCCTTTTATCAATTGCGGCAAAGGCTGCATTGTCGCGAAGATTGAGATGCGGAAAAAGATTATAATCCTGAAATACATACCCCAGTCGGCGTTTCTGCGGTGTAACATTGATGCGCCGTTCACCATCAAACCAGACCTCCTCGCCGAAAATCACCTGGCCTTCATCCGGTTTTTCGAGTCCGGCCAGCATGCGGATGATCGTCGTCTTGCCGCCACCTGAAGGTCCAATCATCACCATCATACTTCTTTCCGCGCAGGAAAACGAGACAGCGACATCAAAATATTTCAATTGCTTTGTCAGAGAAGCAGTAATGCTCACAGGCGGGCATCCTCGTTAAGTTTGTTAATTAACAGCAAAAAAGCATAGCTGATCGGAATGAAGCTCAGTGCGATCAGCCCCGCAGCTTGATAATTCATCATTTCCACGGCTTCATAAATTGCAATGGAGGCCACTTTGGTTTCTCCCGGAATGCTGCCGCCGACCATCAGTAGAACACCAAAGGCTCCGATTGAATGCAAAAAAACCAGAACAGCGGCGGCAGCGACCCCCCCCAGCGAATTAGGAATAATCACTCGCAAAAAAGTCGCGCGTTTCGATAAACCCAGAATGTAGGCGCTTTCCAAAAGCCGGCGGTCAATTTTTTCAAACGCCGCCTTCATCGGCTGAACGGCAAACGGAATGGAATAAATGATCGACGCGATGGTGATCCCCAGAAAGGTGAACAATAAAGAGCCACCCGTAAGAGTCTGCCATACGCTGCCAATCCAACCTTTGGGCCCCATTAAAATCACCAGATAAAACCCGATCACCGTCGGCGGCAGGGCCATGGGAAGGTAAATGAGCGCTTCCGCAAACGATTTTCCCCGAAAATGGTGATACGCCAGAAGATAAGCTATCGGTGCGGCAATCACCATGAGAAAGACCGTCGTAACGAAAGCAAGTTTCAACGTCACATAAAGCGCGAGATAATCCATTTACCTGTTACCGTATTCTTCTTTAATTTCAACCGCGTGTTCTGAACTTAAAAAGCTGCATCAAGGTTATGTAATATTTTTTCATGGCACTGATCCTTGGATTTTTCCATAGAATTTCTTTTTTGCCGGCAGGAAATGTGTCATAAATAACATAAAATTGCAAAAAAAAACTTCCCGTGTTTTTATGACACGGGAAGTTTTTTTACTTCTATTATAATCTTTCAATCTGTACTGCGCAGGCCTTGTATTCCGCCGTCTGCGTGACCGGATCATAAACGGGATTCGTCAGCCAGTTGGCGCAGTTTTCCCGGAAGTGGAAGGCCATCCAGACCAACCCGGGAGGCACTTCTTTCGTCACGCGCGCCTTTACGACCACCTTGCCGCGACGCGACTTCACGGATATTTTTTCACCGTCCGCAATGCCTTTGGCTTCGGCATCCGCCGCGGAAATATCGGCTGTCTCCTCGCCCAGAAGATCGTTGATGCCCTCGCATCGCCCAGTCTGCGTCCGCGTATGGTAATGATACAAACGCCTTCCGGTGGAAAGCACAAACGGGTATTCCTTATCGGGAACTTCCGCAGGCGGAATATAGTCTATCGCTTTGAGCATCCCCAAGCCACGGGTGAATTTTCCGTCTCTGTGCAGCGTCGGGGTGCCCGGATGCTCTTGGCTGGGGCACGGCCACTGAAGTCCGTCTTTTTCCAGACGGGCGTATTTAATTCCCGCCATGGAAGGCGCCAGCACGGATACTTCATTGTCCCAGATTTCCTGAGCGCTGTTGGATTGCCATTCATGCCCCATTCTTTTGGCGATCTCTTTGAAGATCCACCAGTTGGGCTTGGCATCGCCCGGGGGCACGCTGGCCGTGCGCACGCGGTTGACGCGCCGCTCGGAACTGGCGAAAGTACCATCATTTTCGCTCCAGGCGGCAGCCGGGAGGATAACATGAGCAAAGCGTGTTGTTTCCGTCGGGAAAATATCCTGACAGACCAAAAATTCCGCCGATTGCAGTTCCTTTTCCACATGATGAATATCGGGTTCCGTGTTGGCCAGGTTCTCACCGAAAACATAAAAGGCTTTGACTTTTCCGGTGGTCAGATTTTTCATCATCGTCGGCATCATCATGCCGGGTTTGTCCGGAAGCGATTTGACGTTCCAGGCCTTTTCGAATTTTGCCCGGGCGTCCGCATTGGCCACCTGCTGATAGCCGGGGAAAACATTGGGCAGCGCGCCCATGTCGCAGGCGCCCTGAACGTTGTTCTGGCCGCGCTGCGGATTGACGCCGCCGCATTCAACGCCGACGTTGCCCAGGAGCATCTGAAGATTGGCGCAGGACATGACGTTGTTCACGCCGCAGATGTGCTCGGTGATGCCCAGCGTGTACATCAGCATGGCCGGTTTGACGGACGCCATTTTGCGCGCCAGTTCCCGAATGGTATCGGCGGAAATCCCGCTGATATCCGCCGCGCGTTCGGGCGGATATTCCATGGCTTTCTTTTTGAGTTCTTCAAATCCCTCCGTGCAGGATTCAACATATTTTTTGTCGTATAGATTTTCCGTGATGAGAACATTCATCAAAGCATTAATCAGCGCCACATCGGAGCCCACTTTGAGCTGAATGAACATGTCGGCAAAATCAACCATATCGGTGCGCCGAGGATCAATGACAATCAACTTTGCACCGTTAAGAACCGCGTCCTTGACAAAGGTTCCGGCAACGGGATGCGCCTCGGTGATATTGGTGCCGATAAGAATAATCATTTTTGCTTTCGCGTAATCGGCGAATGAATTAGTCATTGCGCCCGAACCGAAAGAAGTCGCCAGACCGGCGACCGTGGGGGCGTGTCAGGTACGGGCGCAGTGATCGATGTTATTGGTGCCGATCACCGCGCGAAATAGTTTCTGCATCTGATAGGAATCTTCATTAATACTGCGGGCGCAACTGACGCCTGCAATGGCGTCTGGTCCGTCCTTTTTAATAATCTCTTTAAATTTATGGGCTACAAGATCAAGGGCTTCGTCCCAGGAGGCCTCACGGAACTCGCCATTTTCCTCACGAATCAGCGGCGTTTTGAGACGTTCTTCCGAATAAATAAAATCATAGGCAAAACGGCCTTTCACGCATAATCGTCCCTGATTCGGCTGAGCATCTTCGACGGCGGTGACTTTAACAATTTTGCCATCTTTAACGTGCAGCAACTGCTGGCAGCCAACGCCGCAGTATGGGCAGGTTGTTCGGATTTTCTGTATTTCCCACGGGCGCCCCTGACCTTTAGCTTTCTTTTCCGTCAGCGCACCCACCGGACAGACTTGCACGCACTGGCCGCAAAAGACGCATTCGCTTTCATTGTAAGGGCTGTCACCACCCGTAACAATTTTACTTTCCGCTCCTCGATAACCCTGACTGATGGCGCGATTGACCACGACTTCATTACAGGCCTGGACACAGCGCCCGCAAAGAATGCAGCGACTGAAATCGCGGACGATGAGGGGATTTTCATCCTCTGTCGGATAAATATCTTTTGCCTCTTTTTCCTGAAATTGCAGCTTGGTGATTTTATAGAAATAAGCCAGATCCTGCAGACGACAGTCGCCGTTGGATTCGCACATCAGACAGTTATGTTTACCGCTCGAAAGCATGAACTCAACGTTCATTTTCCGGGCACGATGCACCAAGTCACTGTTTGTGATCACTTCCATACCCGGCGTCACAGGCGTCGAACAGGCAGCCATCAGCGACCTGGCGCCTTTAACCTCGACACAACAAATCCGGCACGCACCGCTGGGGGTCACACCTTTCAGATAACAGAGCGTAGGAATTTCAATCCCCCCGTCTCTTGCCGCATCCAGAATCAATTGACCCGGTTTAAAAGGCACCTCTTTACCGTTTAAAATAAATGTATCACTCATGTTCATTTCTCCTCTAGATTATCTATGACAATACAGACATATGCCAATAAGGGCATATCTATTGAAATGCTTCATACAAAACTATCAATCTTCTGTCAACGTCCAAATGACTCTTGTTCATAATCGAATTAAACACATTGATATAATTGACTTTTTTTACAAGAGCTACCGCAAAACATTCCAGGCACAGGCGGTCATGGGTTCGTAGCCCTTGTCCTGCATAATCATGTCCAGATGCGTAAGAGCAATCGCGGAAATATCCATATCCCGCGCATGCAGACGACCGGCGCGGTAAAGCGTCACCAGATACTTCTTGCATTGATCACAAATAAAAGCGGATTCCTGCGTTTTATTCTCGACGTAATAATAATCCATCGCCTGCTGGGCTTCTTTTTCGCAATAAGGACAAACCACACGTGTAAAGCGCCAGTCCTGGCCGCATGAACTACAATGCAAAAAACGTTTCCCGCCTTCTTCCTCAATCAACGCAATGGACGGAAACTCTCCACAAATCGGGCAATAACCCTTTTCCCAGGCAAACTCGCCCAGCGCGGCAGTGGCTTCATTGGCCCGCCGCTCCAGCAGAACACGCGCGACCAAACTCAGCAAAAAGGAAGCGTTGGACGGCGATATTTGCAGTGTGTTTTCCCAGGCATCCATCGCATCATTTACTTCACTCGAATGCACCTTAAAGTAATCCGCAAGACAAAGCTTCCCATTGGCAATCAAGTCCGACAGGCGGTACAGCTCTTCCGCCAGTTTGGGCAGGGCTTCTTTTACCGCTTCGGTAAGAGATAAGGCGATTTCCGTAAAGGGATCATCCGACGCAAATAAATTAATCTGTTGAATAACGGAAACACCAGCGCGAAGTTTAGCTTTGTCGATGGATGAATAATCCAACTTGGCCAATTTAATGGAATTGACCAGTTGTCTTTGCCTGGCGATAATCGGTCCAAAAGCTTTTAGCAGCTCTTTGGAGTGAGGGTTTTGTTCAATAGCACGTTCGAGAATTTGATCCATAACGGTCGTTTCAGCAATATTGGACATTATTTTATTGTTTTCCTTAAGAACTGTAATCAGCAGAAAGCGGCGTACACTGATGATCCATGCACGCCGCTCTCGCCAAATTTAATGTTTCTGTAACGTAAATAATCAGGCGTGATGTCCGTGAGCGTCGTCTTTCTTTTCTTCGCCCCAGGCGATCAGTTTGCCTTCATGGTCCATCTCTTTGACCCATTTCGGATGCAGCATGGTCAAAACCTTTTTGTCCATCCAGCCCGTAATCATCGCATCCACCGATCCCGGGTTGCCAATCGTGCCCAGATACAGGTGAATGAAGAAGAACGCAAAGATCGCCACAAACCCTAAAGCATGCAGCGGGTACATCCAGCTCACCAAACCTG
>CAYVFA010000037.1:0-17702 GCA_964450075.1 uncultured Smithella sp. | reverse complement strand
GGGACGGCACCTTCTTCCCCTTCACCTACCCCGACATCTATTTCCAGATGCGCCGTCCGATTGTCGAACCCGAAGGAGAGCCGAAAGAACAAGGTGAAATCGATCTGCTTCTGGCCGATAAACTGGGTTTGATCCCGCCGATTCCCGAGTCCCTCTATCAGGCGGCCCATGAGGGCCGACCGGCCTTTGCCAAAGCTTTAATGGAGTATGCCATGACAGAGCCCGAAGCGCTCAAAGCCATGCCATTTATTCTGGGAAAAACGCTGGGCAAGGCATTGGGTTCGGTCCATCTGGCAGCGCTCTGGGGGATGCTGCAGGTCGCCCCAAAATCGCTTTATAAAAACGCCATCCGGGCTGGCTTTAAATCAGGCGCCACACTGGGTGAAGAACTCTTCCAGCAGATTCTCGATCATCCCGAAGGGATCTGGGTAGGCCGGATCGATCCGGAAAATAACTTTGCCGAAATTAAAACCGAAGATGGAAAATTCAATCTCCACATTCCGGAACTGCTCGATGAACTGGAAACAATTGAATCGTCAAAGGAAGAAGCGGCGCTGACGATGGATCCACAATTTCCACTGGTGCTCATGGCGGGACGGCACATCTCCATCACCGCCAACACGCTGATGCGCAATCCGGCCTGGAACGAAGGCAAACGCACCTGCACACTGGCGATGCATCCGGCCGATGCGGCTGCTTTGAATTTAAAAGATGGCCAGCAGGTCAAAGTGACGACGGAAGCCGGCACGGAAGAGATTGAACTGGAAATCACCGACACGTCGCGCAAGGGCCATGTCGTTATACCTCATGGCTTTGGTCTGGTTTATAACGGCGTCAAATACGGCGCCAACGTGAACCGCCTGACTAAAAACACGCACCGCGACCCATTCGGCACACCCATGCACCGATATGTGCCATGCAGAGTAGAGGCGGTTTCATAACCGAACATCAACCATAATGAATAAAGGAGAAAATATGAGTGAACTTGTAAAAATTACTATCGAAAACAACGTAGCGGATGTCCGTTTCAACCGGCCCGACAAATTCAACGCGTTGAGCTTTGATCTGATCGACGCTATGGCTGCCGCCATCGACCGTCTGGCCACAGAACCCGGCGTGCGCGTGGTCGTCATCTCCGGCGAAGGCAAGAGCTTTTGCGCCGGGCTGGATATTGAAAACTTTGCGGCCCTGCAATCCGGAGCAAAACCGTTTCCCAACCTGACGGAAAGATACCAGGACAAAATTTCCAACATCTATCAGCATATCGGATACGGCTGGAAAGAGCTGCCGGTGCCGGTCATCGCGGCCATTCACGGCGTTGCGCTGGGCGGCGGCTTTCAGATCGCCATGGGCGCCGACATTCGCTTCTGCACACCTGACGCAAAGTTTTCCATCATGGAAATGCGATGGGGATTGATTCCGGATATGAGCGTCACCCAGACCATCCGCGACATCGTCTCTATTGATGTAGCGAAGGAGCTGATCTTTACGAACAAATTCGTTCTGGGCGAAGAGGCGCTCCGTTTGAAGCTGGTGACGCATCTCTCGGAAAAACCTTATGAAGACGCCATGGCGTTGGCTAAGGAAATCGCATCCAAGAATCCGGACGCCATTCGCGCGGCAAAAAAGCTCATCAATGAAGCATGGCACGGCGATTCCGCCCGCGGCCTCATGATGGAATCCGAACTGATGATGACGATCATGGGCAGTCCCAACCAGATGGAGGCGGTCACCGCACAATTTACCAAGCAACCACCCCGATTCAAAGACCCGGTTTAGAAGTTGTGCTGCTAAACAGAGGACGGTAAAACAACATGAATATTTTTGATAAAGACATTACGCTTCGTAACCTGGAAGGCTCCCGTTTTGCCGGCACGGTCTCGGACAACTGGTCGGTAAACGGGAATCCCAACGGGGGCTATCTCATGGCGATGATCGCAAACGCAATGATGCAAATCAGCGATAAAAAGGCGACGCCCATCCTCACGGCGAATTATCTTTCCCGCTGCGTCCCGGGAAACGTGGAAATTCACATTTCCGAAATCGTCCGTTCCAGGCAGTTCACCCGATTGGAGGGTCGTCTCTTTCAGGAAGGTGAGGAAAAAGTAAGAGCCCTGGGCACGTTCGCGGCGGAAAACGAAACCTGCACGGATGAAAGATATGAAACAGGCGCCCCTGAACTTGCCGCGGTTGACGCCTGCGTGAAAGTTCCTTCCCTGCCGAAATACACTCTTTTTGATCAGTTGGACCTCCGGCTTGACCCGTCCTGCGCTGGATGGATGACGGGCGGAAAGCTTGCGGACATCTCCCAGAACAAAGGCTATTTCAGTTTTACAGACGGACGGCCCATCGATCTGCTCTCGCTGTTTCTGGTGATCGACGCCATGCCGCCTGCGGTCATGTCCACACATGGCATGACCGCCTGGGTTCCAACCATTGAACTTTCCGTCAATATCAGAAACCTTCCCGCAAGCCATCGGCTCAAATGCAGCCTGCGCACCCGCTTCATCACCTGCGGGCTTCTGGAGGCCGACGGCGAAGTATGGGATGAAAATGGAAATCTTGCCGCAATCTCGAGGCAGATAGCTCAGTTTAAAAAAATGTGAGGGGATGATGAAATTTTTAATCTTGAACGGAAATCCAGCAGGCGGCAAAGGCAATATGGACCCTTACATCGCGCGCCTGACAAAACAGATAAAATCCGCCGGACACGAAGTGGCGGTCATGGTCCTGCGAGACCTGAAGATCGCCCCCTGTATCGGATGTTTCAACTGCTGGGTCAAGACCCCCGGCATTTGCAGCATTCATGACGATGCAGAGGACGTCTCCAGACAGTATATTGCGGCAGACCACGTTATTTTGGCCTCGCCGCTGGTGATCGGGTTTCCAAGTTCTATTTTAAAAAACGCCATGGACAGGAACATCCCCATCATCCATCCTCATCTGGAGGAAGTGGCAGGAGAGGTTCATCACAAAAAGCGTTACGATCACTACCCGGTCATATCATATCTTTTGGAAAAAGAGGCGGCGACGGACGATGAGGATGTTGCCATTATGATGAATATCTTCCGCAGACAAGCCGTTAATGTCAGAGCATCCCTCGGTTTTGTTCATTTCACCGAATCACCCATTGAGGAGATCATCCATGCAATTAACGTTCATTAATGGTTCCCCGCGGGGAACCAAAAGCAATACAGGCCTGCTGATGGAGGGTTTCATCCGTGGATTTCTGGAAACCGAAGGCAATACCTGCGAGATAGAATATCTGGTCAAGTACAGGAAGAACCTCACCCCCCTGACGGAAAAATTCAATCAGGCCCAAAACGTCATCATCGGTTTCCCGCTTTATGTCGATGCGATGCCGGGAAGTGTCAAGGCCTTTCTGGAAGCGTTAGCCCTCCTCGCCGGCCAGCCGAATCTGCCCGCGCTGGGCTTCGTCATTCAGTGCGGCTTTCCCGAAACAGCCCACAACCGTTTTATCGCAAGGTATTGCGAAAAATTTACCCGCAGGCTCGGTTGCCGCCCGCTTCCGGCCATCCTGAAGGGAGGCTGCGAAGGCCTGGCGATTCAACCGCCGTTCCTCACCGACAAATACTTTGCGTTATTTTCCATGCTCGGACAAAATTTCGGAAAGACGGGAATGATCGATGAAACGCTGCTTGCCAAACTGGCCCGTCCGGAGCACCTGAAAGCCGAGAACCTCGCCCAGGTCATCCCTTTCATTAATCAGGCTCTGTGGGATGCGCAGTTGGAAAAAAACGGCGTTCTAGACAGGAGCTTTGATAAACCGCTCCTGCCCTGACGGGTTTACGAAGTCCTATAGCGGTCATCAAATCAACTCATATTGCTTCATCTTCCGGTAAAGCGTTGCACGGGAAATGTTCATTTTTTCGGCAATACGGTTTTTACGCAATTTCTGATTCAGCATTCTGGCAATCATCAGCCGCTCGGTTTCCTGCGGCAATATGGAATCTTCCCGCATTTCAGTCGTATGGCCGGGATGCCGGATGGGGTCGGGAATCAGGTCCACCGTCAGCTCCGACGTCTTGAGATAATTGATCATCCGTTCGATGGCATTCTGCAGCTCCCGGACATTGCCGGGCCACGGGTAGTTCATGAAAGTCTCCATCACCTTCTTATCCACGCGGACAATCCTTTTCTTCATGGCGCTGGCGTAGCGTTTGATGAAATAGTCCGCCAGAAGCGGAATATCATCTATTCTTTCCTTGAGCGGGACCATTTCGATGGCAAAAACATTGGCGCGGTAATAAAGGTCTTCCCGGAAGTTGCCCTTGCGGACCTCTTCCCGTAAATCCTTGTTGGTGGCGGAGATAATGCGCACATCCACCGGCCGGACGCGGGTGCCGCCGATGCGCAAAACGGATTTGTCCTCAATGACTCGCAAAAGCGCCGTCTGCAACTCCAGCGGCGTTTCGGCAATTTCATCCAGAAAAAGCGTTCCGCCGTCAGCCAGTTCAAACTTGCCCTGATTGCCGCCCCGTCGCGAACCTGTAAACGCCCCCTCCTCGTGGCCGAACAGTTCGCTTGCGATCAGATCCCGGGGAATGGCGCCGCAGTTAATCGCAACATAAGGACCATTTTTACGATCGCTCGCATTGTGAATGGCCTGGGCGAAAATGTCTTTGCCCGTTCCGCTCTTGCCTAAGAGCAGAACATTGGAAGTGCTTTGGGATACCATTCTGGCCTGATCCACAGTCATCAGAAACCGGGAATTCTGACCGTAAATATCTTCAAAACGGAAATTGGCGTTGGCACCCATCATTTTAGTGACCATGGATTTGGCCCGCTGAATCTCATTGAGAATGATGATCTTGCCGATCACGTTTTGATCGGGAGAAAGAATCGGATTGCAGGTCAATGTATAATCGCCGGAGATATTATGAGAAGAGATCCGGACTTCCGAATCGGTAACCGTCTCGTTGTTTTCAATCAGCGTAAAAAACTGCGCGTTTTCATGGCTGAAAACATCGCGGATGCTTCGCCCTTCGACTTTGATGTTGATCAGACCAAATCGCTTGCGCGCATTGTCGTTAATCAGCGTGACACATCCGGTGGAATCCACCGCAATGAGCGCTTCCTGAATTGAAGAGATGACGGTTTGCTGATAGCTGGAGGCAACCTGGCTCTCCGACAGCGCCCTGCTGATTTTCAGTTCATTTTCTATCGCGCCTGCCGCCGCCACAGCCATGCCCAGCGTATGCGGGTTGGCGCGGTAGTAACGCCCGAAAATCACAATGCCCCCCAGCAGCTCCCCATCGGGGCTGAAAATAGGCGCGCTGGACCCCGTGGCGCCATGATAAAGGCGGACATACTGCTGCGAGCCAAAGACCTGCATGGGCTTCTTATAGAGAATAACGGCGCTGGCTGCATTGTTGCCTGAATTTTGGATATCCCAACATGCCCCGACAAATCCTCTGGATGAACGGATCAGTTTATTTTCTTCCGGGTCGCCAAGAACTTCCAGCACATAGCACCTGTGATCAAACAGACCGACCATAAAACCCGACCCTTCCAGAAACCGGTAAAGATTGCTCATGAAGGGTCGGCTGACGTCGATGAATTCCTTGTTTGTATTGAGCAACGCCTCAAGTGCTTCCCCGGCCAAAACTTCATTACATGGCTGAACAAAAGGATCGACACCTATTTCGGCGCAAAGGTTCCAGCAATCAAAAACTTCTTGCGGAATAACAGACATGTCAATGTTATGATCGCCGGCAGTGAATTTTTTCCACTCCAGATAAGTCCGCTGGTAATACTGCTCATAATAATCGACGCCCATCAGGTTGATATCTCTGAGCAGAAGCTGCTTTTCTTTTTTTGACTCGTCCGTCACTTTTTCTCCCCCAACCACCATAACCACTCAAAATTACGTCTCACAAGCGCATCAAAATCGTCTCATTGAGACGGCAATGAAACACATCGTGACACAATAATCAAGAAATAAATATAATAACCAATAATATCTCAATCATATGATCGTCAATGACTTGGCATGATGAATGCTACGACTGTTTACGGGTATTGGTTTCCCACCATCAAAAGTATTCAGCACACATATTTAATCGACAGGAAACCAAAAAAGCATTGATTATTAAGGTATTTTCACGAATGAAGAAACCCGTTTCGCAAGCAAGACCCTGGCAGAAGAACTACGATTACAGCGTCCCGACGACCATTCGATTCCCGAAATTTCCCGTGCAAAACTTTCTGCATCTTGCTGCTTCTCAATATCCCTCTAAAGCAGCCACTGATTTTTACGGGTCGGACATGAGCTTTACGCAGCTGCGCACGCAAATGCTGCGCATGGCCAACGCGCTCGTGCAAATGGGCGTCAAAAAAGGCGACCGTATCGGTCTGGCGCTACCTAATTGTCCCCAGTATATCATCGCCTATCATGCCATCCTGTCGGCGGGCGCCATTGTCGTGAATATGGACCCCATGTACACGCATGATGAGCTTAAGTTCATGCTGGAAAACACGGCCGTTAACATACTGATTACCTTTGACGGCGTTCTTGCCACCATGCGGCCGCTGGCCAAAGAACTGAACATTACGCTGATCGTAACACGAGTGACGGACTATATCACCGGCTTAGGCGTCAGCACGGCTAAAGGATTAGAACTCGAAGAGGGTTGGCACCATTTTTCAGAACTCATCGAAGGCTGCGCCAATGCGCAGCTGCCCCGCATTGACTTTATGTCATCCGATGCCGCCCTTATTCAGTTTACAGGCGGCACAACCGGTCTGCCCAAAGGCGCGCTTCTGACCCACGGCAATGTCGTGGCGGCAACGCTTCAATGCGCTCTGTGGGGCAGTTCAATCACAAAATTTACGCCTTGCGAAAAACAAAACGTCCTCGGCATCATTCCCTATTTTCACATTTACGGCAACACCTGCGCCATGAACTGGGGCATGCTCAATGCGGCCACGCAGGTGCTGGTACCCCGTTTCGATATTGATGAAGTACTGGGCACCATCAAACGCGTTGACCAGATCACCTATTTTCCAACCGTCCCGGCAATGATTACAGCCATTATCAACCATCCCAAAGCCATGGAAATGAGCCTCGACCAGCGGTTCCGTTTCTTCAATTCGGGTGGCGAGCCCATGTCGGCAGAACTTATCGAGAAAGTGAAAGACCTCGGCATCTTCTATGGCGAGGGATGGGGCATGAGCGAAACCGCGTCGCTGGGCATTTCCAACCCGCTCCTGGCTTGCCGTACCGGCTCGATCGGCGTTCCTCTGATGGAAAATGACGTTCGTCTGGTTGATATAGAAAACGGCGCCGATGAAGTAAAACAAGGCAATCCGGGTGAAATCCTCATTAAAGGCCCCTCGGTAATGCAGCACTACTGGAACAATCCGGAAGAAACCAAAATCCAGTTTACAGACGGATGGCTGCACACAGGCGATGTGGGGCAGTCCGATGAAGACGGCTATATTTATATTGTGGATCGCAAGAAGGACATGATTATTGCGGGCGGATCTAATATTTATCCCCGCGAAGTGGATGCAGTCCTCTATCAACATCCGAAAGTCGCCGAAGCGGTTACCGTGGGCGTGCCGGATCCTTCCCGGGGTGAAACCGTGAAAGTCTTTGTGGTGCTCAAACCCGGTCAGCAAGCGACGGACAAAGAGATTGCCGAATTCTGCCGGACCAAACTTGCCGCTTATAAAGTTCCCAAACTGGTGGAATTCCGGGAGAGCATTCCAAAATCAGCGGTAGGTAAGATTTTGCGTAAGATTTTGCGCGATGAGGAAATTGCTAAAAGCAAAAAATAATATGCGACTCAAGATAAGAAAGTCGCCACAGATCCCCTTTTTTCCTGCCACCGAGGAAGAGGGCTTTAGGGATACAAGTTATACTCCAACCTATCTTCCCGATGCCCTCTTCCTCACCTTCCTCGACAACAACGTGAAGCGTGAAGAGTGAAACGTAAAGCGTAAAAGAGCAGGGTAATGCTCTTTTCTCTTTTCACGCTTCACCTTTCACCCATATCCCTTCTTGACCCTTCGTGATTTTCAGTGTAGGTAAGCGGCGGATGATCCGAAAAGAGGGAGGCCTTTTTTGCCGGCAGTTCCTCTTATTTTTCGGGGCCAATGAACCATCAACCCCATATCAAACAAGGAGACTTTCCATGAGCAATTTGAACGAGCCCAAAATGACAAATATCAAAATTAATCCCGATAACCTTTATAAAGAAGAGTCCTTCACCGATCTGACCTACGCCACCATCCGCCGTCTTACACCCGTCAAGATTGACGGATCGCCCGATGAGACCCGACAGCCTCTTTTCACCGGTATGGCGCAGCTCATGTCCCCCAATGGGCCGATTCCGGTGCAGTGTGTGATTGACGACGCCAAAACACTCAGCGAGGCGGCAGATAAATTACCCGACGCCATTGAAAAAGCCGTACAGGGCATGATTGCTGAAGCCAGGGAAATGGAACGTCAGGAAGCTTCCCGAATTGTTTTGCCCGGCCAATAAAAAGGAGGTTTAACGATGATTGAAAACACGATCGCCGCATGGCACAAATTGGTTGATACAAAGGATGCGACAGCTTTAGACAATATTCTCGCCGAGCATGTTGTTTTTCATTCTCCGGTTGTTCATACCCCGCAAGTGGGAAAACCGATCACCACCTTATACCTGACGGCGGCGCTGCACGTCCTGAACAACGATACGTTTAAATACTTGAGAGAAGTTATCGCCGGCAACAACGCCGTTCTGGAATTTCAAACGGTCATTGACGGCATCTCCATCAACGGCGTGGACATGATCACCTGGGGTGAAGATGGCAGAATCACCGACTTCAAAGTCATGCTCCGACCGTTAAAAGCCGTCAATATGGTCCACAAAACCATGGGGGACATGCTGCAAAAGATTAAATAATGATTGCAGAGCAGCGATCCGCTTTTGTCGATGCTAAATCCCGGCCAGCATTTGCGTGACCATGTTTTTCGTGCGTTCAATTAATTTTTCGTAATAAACATTGTTTCGCTGAACGTAGAAGTATTTTTCCATATCACGAGAGGTCTTATGCACCCTGGCAAAAAAACTCTTCATCTTTTCAACAGATGAAAACCTGCGGACAAACATTTCTTCCCAGTTATTTTTATAGATCACACAAAAATCGCTGACATCCATATTCATTCTCACATTTTCAAAGCTGAAAACAAAAAGGATTTTCGTGATTTTCTCCTCTTCCAAAAAGTTGCCGAAATGAACGCCGGTAATATCGTAGCTGCCAAACACGTCTCTTATCTTTCGGCCGAGATTGATGATTTCCTGAATCGTTACTTGTGTCTGATTGGGCAGCATTCTGATTTGCGCCGGATCATAAATCCCGTTCCAGACAATATACGCAATACAATTAATGATGTTTTCATGGGCAATAAAGGATGAAGAGGGCGCATCGGATGAATTCACTTTCCAGGTTTTCCTGTCGGTGGAGAAAGTAAGCACGGGGAGTTTAATGTTTTCCACGGGAATCTGAAACACGGGAACCTTATGCTCTTTGTTCACCAGAGACGAGGATAGTTTACGGCCGAGAATGGTTAATTCCTGCGGGGCCATCGCTTGGGCCTTGCCTTTCTGAATTTGAACAATATCATTGTAAATTTCAATCAGAAACCTGAACATTAATTTTCCCAAATTAATATGTTCCTGTAATTTCCAGGATTCGAACTCGTTGAGACGATAAATTTCACTCCGGTCAATTTTGTATTGTTTGAAAAGGTCGCTAACCATTTCTTCTTTGAAGGTCTGAGTTTTAGAAAGTAATTTCAAATCAAAACGAAGATAGAAGAACTTTTTAATATATTCAAAATTTTCCTTACAGGTATTTTCATAGTAATAATCCAGCACGGCGGTCATGGCAAAAACACTGGGATCGGGAAAATCATCTTTGTCCTTCCCTTCTAAAACCAGCCGACGCAGCTTATGACATAAAAGTTCTTCCTTCGGAGATTCCAGAAACATTTTCAGCTGAAGCATTTTGATGATGGATTTCAACGGGTGCGTCAAAGATTTATTGTATTGCCACACAGAAGCGCCGAAATACTCGTCCTGATTGACCGCTTCCAGATTACCCATATCAATGAAATCAGGTTCTCCGTAATCATTGCGGAAATTCTGGGACAATTCCTGATCATAATCAACGTCTGCGTCGGCGTCATAACAAACCCACCAGAAAGGAATTTTGCCGGAAATAAGAATCGAGGTCCGGTAAAATTCCTCTTTCAATACATTTTTTTGCGCCGAGCCGCTGCTTTCATAATCCAGTTTTCCGAAATTACAGTTCCTGATGTCATTGACATCGGTGATAAAAAAATAAACGGGGATTTTTAATTTAGAATCGAGCCAATCCTTGATTAAATTTATCTTTTCGCTTAAATATTGCAGGGCATGGTCATCGTAATCATTTTTGTCAATGCAAATCCAGGTGTCGCAATCCGAATGAGACGTCTGACTGGCTGTGCCCGCCGAACCGATCGTGTAGATGCCCTGGATTTCCGAACCACGGTTCTGAAAACTGAGCAATGATCTCTCTTCTTTTATATTGAACAGCTTTTTGAATGATAGTTCCTGTTTAAGGAATTCCCGGTCGGTCCCCAGACCGAACACGTAAAATGGTTTTTTGAGATCTTTGATATAGCCGGGAACGGAAGATCTGTTGACGCTCAGCAACCAGGGCAGCATATAAAGAATGATCTGACTGTCTTTGGGTGAATTGATAGAAAATATTTTTTTACGGAAATTGTTATAGGCCAGATAGCGCTTTTTATTGTTTTGAACGGTAAGGAAATGCAAAATTTAATACCTCTTCGACAGATTTAGCGGTATTTTATACCAGTGACGTAACGAAGTCAATAAAACGAAAAACAATTGACGAACTTGAGCGCAATCGCTATAAGTATCCAATAATATAAAGATATTAAAAAGAAAAGCGACCTCATTTTGGAAAAATACACTTTGCTGCAAAACATACTGCTGGGGTTGACGCTGGCCGCGCCGATCGGGCCGGTCAATGTGGAAATCATCAAACGCGGCCTGAATTCCGGTTTCAGGCAGGCTCTTTTTACGGGTGCGGGCGCCATGTGCGCAGACGCCACCTATCTGACATTGATTTTCTTCGGCCTGACGTCCTTTTTAAACAATCCATGGATGGCCGCCTTTCTGGGCATTGCCGGCAGTTTCATTCTGATTTACCTGGGTGCGATGAGCGTCAGAGACTTCTTTAAGAAAGCTGCCGCAACCCCTGAAAGGCAGCGACGCATCTTCAAATATTCTTTTGTCGCGGGTTTCGCGCTGGCGATCTCCAGCCCGATGACCATTGTCTGGTGGACCGGCGTCTTCGGTGCGTTGATGGCCTCTCATGGCCCGATTCAGAGCAGTCTCGCCGCTTTTCTTTCCTGTCTGTCCATTCTGCTGGGATGTTTCTTGTGGGTTTTCTTTCTGGCAACAGCGCTTCACTGGGGGAAAAAAATCATCAATGAACAACTCACGCGACTGGTCTCACTGATTGCCGGATTGTTCTTGATTGGATTTGGCGCTTATTTTTTATATCGAACCGGATCCCTGATATTTATTATTTGTTGAGCTTTTTCTGACATTCCATCAGAGAATCGGTTGTCACCCTCAGACGCTGGGCCATCGTTTTTAAAATCGTCTGAAAATCATGGGAGAGTCCATTGAACTCATTATCAAAATTTAGCATGATTGGACATTCAACGTCGGCGTCCCGGCCTCTCGAATCAGGACTCCCCGGGTTCCGGGAACACGGGCTTTTGCCTGGCAAGAAAAGCGGAAACCCCGTGGATGCTCTCTCCGCTGGCAATGAGGGTGACTGCTTCTCTTGTCTCAACTTCCAAAGCCTCCTCATTTGTCAGGTCACAGGTTTTTCTGATGACGGACAGGGCATGACGCACGGCGCGAGGGCCGTTTTCTGAAATGGCAAGAGCAAGGGACAAGGCTTCCTCCAGCGCCTTCCCCGGCAAGCTGACACGGTTGGTCAAACCCAGCGCGAAGGCCTCTTGGGCATTCACCTTCCGAGCGGTCAGGATGAGATCGGAAGCCCGGGACGCGCCCACCAGACGGGTGAGTCCCACAACACCGCCCTGATCCGGCATGAGACCAAGCCGCACCTCGGAAAAGCAAATCACGGCGTCCGGATCCATGACACGCAGGTCACAGCGGGAGGCCATCTCGGCTCCGCCACCGTAAGCCAGTCCGTTTATCGCGGCAATGATCGGGACCGGAAGCGCAACCAGGCGATCGACACTGGTCCTGATACGGCGGATGAGATCATTCGCCGGGCCTTCGTCATGTCCCGCCATTGCGGCTATTAATGGTTGAAGCAAAGGATTCTCCGGGTTCACGTCGAATCCGGCACAGAACGCTTTGTCGCCTGCACCGGTCAGGACGATCACCCGCGGCAGGCAGGCTGCCAGTTCGTCTGTCACGACATCCAGACAATCCCACATGTGTCCGTCGAAGGCATTTTGTTTTGCAGGCCGGTTGAGGGTTATAATGGCGATGTGCCCCTGTCGCGTAAGACTGATACCATAATCCTTCATGCGTCACTCCGTCATTCATTCAACTGTTGGTTTTTGTAATCCCCAGTTCCCCGGTTGTAATAATCTGCGCGCCGTTTTCCCGCAGGGTTTTAAGCGCTCTGGCCGAGCTTCCGGCTGGCACGTCCACGCCCGCGATGGCGTCTTCAAAAACCCAGACCTCAAAACCGGATCGAAGACCGTCCATGGCCGTGTTAAAAACGCAATACTCCGTGGCTAAACCAGCAATGTAAATCCGGCGGATGTCACGCAGGCGAAGCCACTTTTCCAGATCCGTCCCGTGAAAACCAGAATAATTTTCCTGCTGGGGATTCGCGCCGTTGCTTACAATCCGATCGCCCGGGCAAATTTTCAAGTCGGGATGAAACTGCGCGCCCCAGGTATTTTGAACGCAATGGGGAGGCCAGGATTGATCCAAGAATTGGGGCTTGCTGGAAAAGCTGATGTGATCGACCGGATGCCAATCACGCGTAAAAACCCGCGTCTCAAAAATTCCGGAGATTCTGTTGATGACCAGCGGCAGCCGGTCGCCGCCCGCGATCGCCAGGGCGCCTCCGGGCATGAAATCATTTTGTACATCCACCACCAGTAATGCGTCCTGTCTGCCGATTATTATCATGTCGCCCTCTTGTTGTGTGATATGTGGTACGGACGAATAATACAATATCTTGAAAACAATGCAAGAAAAAGCATAAACCGGTTCGTTGTTTTATGGTCCATTGTTAGGAAAATAGGAAAGCGATGTCTCCATGTCGTTCGACATCACGAGCGTTATTCCGCTGTTATTCCGCTTGACGTTTAACGCGCAGCGTTATACTGGGTAATTTATATGACGATCCCAAAAAACAAAATGAGGCCCATTCATCCCGGCGAAATATTGCGTGAAGAATTTCTTGTGCCGATGGGATTGAGTGCAAACGCGCTGGCTATGGCGCTTAAAGTGCCGGCGCCGCGTATTAACGAGATTGTGCGCGAACGGCGCGCTGTTACCCCCGATACTGCGCTTCGGCTGGCGCGTTATCTGGGAACAACTGCCCAGTTCTGGCTTAACCTTCAGACCAGCTATGATCTGAAGCTAACTGAAAAGGCGATGGGCGATAAAATCAAAACCGAAGTTCATGCCCGGCTTGTTGCATAATCTGGACAATCTCAAAGTTTTCTGATCTTTTTGGTCATCATCCATCATGTCGGGCAGGCTTACGGGGCGGTACATCTTCCGTGTACCGCTGGTGATTGTGTTTCAGCGCGTGTTTGATTCCGTGCAGGCAAACGCCTTGACACTTTTTGTCGTGGTATCGCTTTTGTCAATTCCCGTATCGTTTCTGGCATCGTATCTGGTGCGTCTGATCCCATAGATGAAACAGGTTTCTTAAAAATCAGGGCCAGGGCCAGACGCTGTAGGTGCAGCGATTCGGACTGGATGGATCTTTAACGAATGGCGAAGGTTCCGCCCAGGTCGTAGAACAGCAATGGGTAAACTTTTTATAGCACTCATCCACCAGCCACTCGCCTGTCGAATTGGGATGACATGTTTTGAAAAGGTCGCAGCCTTCCTGCTGGACTGGATAATCACCACAGTCAATGGGGTATTTCCGGCCTAAATCAACCGCATTCACGTAGCAATGGATTCTTGCCCAGTCACAGTGACAAGGATCCCAGGCAAAAAGCGGAAGAGAGGATGACAAAAGAATACCCGAAACAAATATCGCCAGTATCAATTTCTTCATAAAATTCCTCCCTGCTTTATTTATAAAAAATTACAGACCAATCCCGCATCAGCCCCGGGATTATTAATCCTCCCTGTCGCCGGGCTTTTTGCGGACTTCGGTAATCCATTCGTTGATACTCTTATTTTCCTGCCTGGCGGCTAAAGCCAGCACGCTATGCAGTGCCGGACTCATGCGCACAACCTCTCGATTGCTGGAAGGCTTTTCCGGTTTTAAGTTTTTTTCGGCGCAACCCTGAAGATAAGCGTCAACGGCTTTTTCAAAGGCTTGCCTGATTTCATTCACGGAAGCCCCCCGAAAATTAATGATCTGGGTCATGTCGGATATACAGCCGACAAGACATTCTTCTTCGCCGCTGTATTCAATTTTTGCCGCATAGCCTTTATACGTCATCGTCTTGCTCATGGGTTTACCCTTCTTCTCACTTCACGATAAAGTCTTTGGTAACGACTGCCAGCGCATCTTTGCTGTCATAAATAAGCGCCATCGATCGGTGAGGGCCCTTGTTCAACGGTACTTTTGCTGATAATTGCCACCCGGATTTGAGAAAACTGCTCTGATTAAAAAAGCTGACGACATCCGGCCTGTCAATTGACAATTGCGCTCTACCGACTGCTTTTCCATCAATATAGATCAAAACCATCTTGATCGGAGCGCCATCTTCTTTATCCGAAGACCAACCCTCACAACGAAAAATGCCATCTTCGTATTTTGCCAAATCGTATCCGCCGATGGGAGCATCATTTTTGGCGGTGAAGTTTTTACTGTAAACATCATCCCGGGAACAGGCGCTGATAAAGATGACTAAGCCTATCAATCCGAATACACAAATTCTGGCGATGCTTTTCATATCTGGCTCTCCTTCATGATGCAGCATTTTCATCTTTTCTCTTTCAGAAAGTTTAGGTAAGCCTGCGCCGATTCTTCAGGTTTTTCGATCATCGGGGTATGACCCGTGTCCTTCATAATGACGGATTTGGAAGTTTTAAGATGTTTTTCAAGAAAAGCCACGCCCCCCACGTCCACAATTTTGTCCTGATCTCCCCAGATCATCAGGACCGGCGACAAAATGAGGGGCAGGACCGGGGCCAGGGAGAATTTTTCGGGCTGCCAGTCCTTCCATATTTTTGCATTAAACTCTTTGTGTTCGGCCATATCGGCCATAAATATTTTCTTGAAAGGCGCGGGAATGGGGGGTGGCTTGACAAAGATCAGTGCCAGAAGATCATCGTAATCTTTTGTGTTGCCGGGCAGCAATAGATTCCTGCCCTTTTCCATTTGCATGACAAACTCGCTTTTCTTCTGCGAGGGAACTCCGGCAGGGGCAAGGAGGGCAACCGTCAGAACTCTCCCCTCGTATTTTGCACTGTAGCTTGCAGCAAGTGCGCCGCCCATTGAATTGCCCGCCAGATGAAATTGATCAAGCTTCAGCACCTCCGCAAACCGGTTGATGCGCGCCACCTGACTTTCCATACCGTAATGATCCGTCGGCACCTGTGAGCTTTCTCCGAAACCGGGAATGTCGGGTATCACCAGATGATAGCCTTTTAAATATTTGGCAAACGCAGGCCAGCTGTCCTTGTTACTGCCAAATCCATGAAGAAGGATAACGGTTTCTCCCTTCCCTCCCTCCAGATATACGATCCGGTGATTATCGACCTGAACTTCCTTCCTGACCAGATCGGCTGCGCGCCGCTGCGCATCAACCGCCATCTTGAACACAGATTCTGGGAAAAGGAAGTAAAATGCCGTCAACAGAACAACGACGGCAACGATGACGAGCAACCCGTACTTTAATATTTTTTTCATTTCTATTCCTCTCAGTTAGCCTTTATCTTCTTTTATCCAGCTCTTTCCGCACGGCAAGCCCCAGCTTTTCCAGAACATAGGGTTTTTTCACATATTCACCAGCACCCAGTGCCTGGGCTTCACTGACGCGCGCTGTTTCAGAAAACCCGCTGACGATGATTGCTTTTTGTTTTGGATTGATCGTCAGGACGCTCTGATACGTATCCAGACCATCCATGCCGGGATCCATAATCATATCGAGAACAAGAAGATCAGCCTCCTGTTTTTTCAAATATTCAACTGCCTCCTCGCCGCTGGCGACGCTGGCAATTTTGTAATTCAGCTTTCCCAGTATTTCTGATGCCATATCCCGCTGCCCCTTGACATCATCCACCACAAGGATCGATTCTCCATTGCCCATGTATCGTTCTAATGGCAGCTTCTGCAGCGGTGTGGCCTGTTCTTCCCGCGTGGCAGGAAAGTAGAGTGTAAAGGTTGTTCCCTCCCCCACTCTGGTTTGCACATCAATATACCCTTTGTGATCTTTGACCGTTCCCCAGACAATCGCCAGCCCCAATCCGGTTCCGCTTCTGCCCATAATCTTCTTTGTATAAAAGGGTTCAAATATCTTTTCGATATGTTCAGCCGGGATGCCCATCCCCGTATCGGAAACGATCAGAACGGCGTAATCCCCTTCCTTGACCTCATCATAGCCCATAACGGCCTTGTCCAGATATCGGTTCTCCGTCCGAATCGTAACCTCCCCCTGCCCGGAAATTGATTCCGCGGCGTTGGATACCAGATTCATCAATGTTTTTTCCAGATGCACGGAAGAGCCTTGAATATTCAACAAATCCGGCTGACACTCTGTCCTGAAGTTCACACGGGGATGATAGCTCCTGATATTTTCAAATACCGGTGTCTTGAGAAAATCATCCGCAATGGCGTTGAGATTGATCACATCTGAAGACTTTACCCCCCGTCTGGCCAGTGTGAGAAGATCCTGAATAATAGCGGCCCCTTTTTCGGTGGATTGCATGATCTTTTCAACATAGCGACTGCCGCGGTGCCCCTCGGGAATTTCCATCAACAGCAGTTCCGAATATCCCGAAAGAATCCCTAAAACATTATTCAGATCATGGGCCACGCCGCCGGCCAGTTGCCCCAAGGCCTCCATTTTCTCAGCACGCTGCAGACGTTCTTCCAGTCTTCGCTTCTCTTCCTCCGCCTGCCTGCGCTCTGTGACATCACGGGTTAAACCCCGGAATCCGACGGGCCGGCCTTCAGCATTTCTGATCAGCGAGATCGAAACTTCGTGATAGCCTTTCAGCCCGTTTTGGGTGATGATTTCTATATCCAGGCCTTTAATGGGTTCACCTGTTTTGTAAACATTGCTAAAGAGTTCATAGGTTTTCTTCGCGCCGGCTTGATCCTGATACTCCCGGTTATTGGTTCCGATCAGTTCATCGCCGGAATAGCCGAGTATTTTCTTCTCCGCGCTATTAACAAAGGTAAAATTACCGGCCAGATCAACCTCAAAATAGCCGTCATCCATCTGCTCAATGATGGTTCGATATTTTTCTTCACTT
>CAYVFA010000036.1:0-18051 GCA_964450075.1 uncultured Smithella sp. | reverse complement strand
TCGTGTTACAAACAATGAAAATGTAGTGGCACAAACTTGATCTGCGTCTGTAACTCACCATTTTTACTGAATATTATTTTTTTAACTGTCAAAGTCGGGATTAATGCTCCGTGAGGATCAAGGGGGAGCCAAGTGGGATAAAGATCTCATCCTTCTCCAGGGTGTCCGTCAAGGCATATACTGGCCTGATTCTGCCAGCGTTACTTTTGGAAACTTCCAAGTTTTTCAGCGCTGAATCCCTGATGGCATTAAAAAGAAGATTGCGGGGCGTGAAATATCAGTTTTTATCTGAGACCTGCGACACCTTTGAAGACTTGAAGAGGTAATCCCTACCGAATTTCAAAATCGAAAGCACTTGATTCGCTGGTGTCCACAACGATGCCTTCCTCTGTAAGTGAGCGTTCTTTAATTTTCATGGGCATCCAATCTTTCAAACGGAATTCATTACATCCTTAGACAAACAGGTTTCCTCCCGTTCTTGACATCTGGCTCCCTTCAGACAAGCGCTCAGAGAACAGGCTTAATACATACCGGCTTCGTCACAATCCGGCCCCTTTAAGCATTCCACCCAGCGGACCTTACCCTTTTTGGGACCGTTGCCCTTGTCAATGTCCTGGTCTTTCTGGACGCACTCCGGCGTCTTCAGACGCCCAAAATAAACCGACCGGGAATGCCGGAGCCATTTCCCATTGAAATCATCTTCTTTCTCAACGACAACACAATTGGAAAGACCAGATTTCTCCGTCATTCCGCACCCGGCAAAAAGAATAATTGCAAAGATCAATGCCGGCAAATAGAATAATTTATAAAATCTTTTCTTTTCATTCCATAAGTCATGTTTCATCAAACATCCTCCTGTTTATGATTATTCATCAAAGCTGTCCGCTGGGATAACGATTCTTTGGTCAATATGCTACTTTTCTCATTCCAATCAGCAAAATAATAAACATCCGCATCTTGAGGCCAAATTTTGTTTTTGCCCGGTTTTTCTCCCTCTGCAAGTTTCATGACCGGCCCGCAATGACCGTCTCGCGCAAAAAAATTCATTTCCGCTCCGATAGTATAATAGCGTCCGTCAGGACTTACAATGCCGACCGGTGAATATCCCATGGAGATTTCTTCCGCCGAAAATGTCGCCTGTCTGATTTCCAGAGGAAGAGCGTCCGGACTGTCTTTGATAATGATATTCTGATGGATGGCCTGAATTTTTTCCGCAACTGGCCATCTGACCGGTGGAACTTTCGAAACAACAACAATCCCTCTCGCTTTGATTGTGTTATCGTCGTTGACCACGGAGCAGGGAAAGTGCATCATCAGGCCTGTCCGGTCAACAACACCCCCGATGCTTGCCAGTGCGGTGATTTGTTGATCGGTCAGGGAAAGATCGCTTTCGTTCCATTTTTCAAAAAAAGCCAAATGGGTGGGTCGAACCCGGGCAATCCATGGCGACTGTTCATGCATATACCAAACACATCCGCATTTGCGGCAGGTATAGCGGATGCCGGATTTAAGCGTACCGCAAGGCTGAAGATCAGGAAATGATTTCAGAAGCGACTTCTCGATGGCGTCGGTCTTACATGTGCGGCAGCGGTGCAACCATTTTATGAATCCGGCAAGTAAATTCATATGATTGGAGTTTAAAACATTCTAATTCGTTTGACAAATGAAAATCCAAGGCGAAGTAAGCGTATCTGTTTTTTTCAGTTGATTAATAAATACCATTTATGCCCAACAGTCATCGGTGCCCACATCAGATATTGCCAAGATTTTCTTGACATACAAGATCACGTTTATTATAGTCCCTCTCACAAAAAGGAAGTTCTTATCAATAATAATTATCAATCAATTCTATCAATCAATAATCAATTTACGAGGAGGAAGTTATATGAAAAGGAAAAACACATCCATTATGATTGTTATAATTATGCTAATAACAATCACAACTCCGATACTTGCAGCCGGGGAGGATTTTCAAAGCTTCTCCACCAGAATGAAAAATACTTATGGTGTAACTGTAATTTCAAACATAAATGTTACAAAGCAATCGCAAGATTTCATTGAAGCATCACTGGCTTTTTTCGGGGCAGATTTTATGAAAAAGATGTGTTCCATCTGGTCGGAAAAATCGAGAAGAGATGTATATATAAATATTCAGTCGAAAAAAGGCTCATTGTTAGGGAAAACAGTTGTTGGTAAAGATCATGCATCTGTTGTGCTGTATGAAGGGTTCCCTTCTTCAACGACGGTCCACGAAATGATGCATATCGTGCTTTATACTTTGGATATGTTTGAAAACAGAGATGGAATTAGAAATAAAATAGCCAGCTACAATGAAGGCAGAGGATATGACCGAGGTGGTTGGGCAGCGGATGACAATTTGTATTTTGCTTATATATACGGCAAAAAAAATGCTGCTGATGACATTGCAACCATTGCAGGCTCGGTATTTGCTGATCGAGACGGTGTTTTCCTCAATAATATAAAGACAAATAAAGCAAAAGCAATACGCTTTAAGTGGCAATACATGAAAGAGTTGACCGGTAAATATATTGCACCATCGCCCATGTTTGATGTGCTTGGTTCAAATGATGCGAAATCAGCACTGAAGCTCTCCCGTAAAAGTGGAAACGAAGTTAAGCAAAAATAACGACGCTAATGAACTTAATTATAAAAATAGTTATATGCGCTTTCCTTATGGTCCTTTTGCTCGCGGCCTCGGTTGTATCGGCATCAATCGTCTTCCAAAAAAAGAAGGAGAGGAAAGGCCTAGCATGGTACAGGTAATGGCCGATTTATTTAAAGTACACGATGATTTAGTCATGCTGGTGACACCTGAAGGCACACGTTCCTTGTGCACCAAATGGAAAACGGGTTTTGCAGGCGTAATCAGCCTTCAGCCTTCAGCCTACAGCCTTCAGCCTACAGCCTTCAGTCTTCAGCCTGTCTCTTACACATGATTGCGCAGTTGCAACTCCACCGGATGTGGATTCAGATAGATTTGCTCCCGGAGATATGGCTGATCATATTTTCTGACATAGTGGCTGATCAGCGTGACGGGAACGATCAGCGGCACGTATCCATGGTAATAGTTATCAATAACCGCCAGCAATTCTTTTTTTTCATCGGCCGATAGTTGCTGTTTGAAATAGCCCATCATGTGCTGCAATACATTCACGTTTTTTTTCGGTGTGGTTTTCAGCTTCAATGCTTCCATCAGCAGCGTTTCATATCGGCCAAATAAGTCCTGCAATCCGAAGCTTTTTTGCGAGGCGATCAGTTTTCCCATGGTCTGATAGAATTTCGTGCTGTGCGATAAAAGCAACAATTTGTGACGCGTGTGAAAGTCCACCAGCGCGCCCCGGCTGGATTTTGCGTTCCGTATTTCCCGCCACCGTTTGAGTGTAAAAATTCGTTCGATGAAATTCTCACGAAGATCCGTGTCGTGGAGCCGCCCTTCTTCCTCCGCTGGCAGCAGGGGGAAATGCTCCATGAAAATCCGCGCGAATATTCCCACGCCGGTTTTAGCAGGCATACCGCCATCCTGATAGACCTTGACTCTTTCCATCCCGCTGGATGGCGAATCACTTTTGAAAATAAAACCGCAAATTTCTTCTTCGGCAAGCGCTGCCACACGCTTTTTCGCCCAGTTAACCATCATTTCCGTTTTATCCTCCCGGGTATTACGGGTGACCAGACGCGGAGCATCCGTCTTTCCTTCCAGCCGCATGGCCTCCCGGGGAATTCCCATACCGCATTCCGCTTCCGGACAGACCGGCAGATAGTCCACATATTGCCCCAAGGTGTCACGAAGAAAACGGTCAAGCTTGTGTCCGCCGTCATAGCGGACAGAATTACCCAGCAGACAGGAACTGATTCCGATTCGTATTTTTTCCATAAAGGTTTCTCCTTTGGTCAAGAATATAACTGTTGAGAATTTTAGAGTCAACCCGTCAGGAAGGGCTTATCTGTTTTCACTGTTGACTTCAATTGCGTTATCAAGTAAAAAAAACCATCAATATCAGGCAATCCGATCAAGGAAAGAACACAGATGATTCGTTCGGCACTGTTAGTCACCCTAGGCATAGCGATAACGGCATTTTTCTCATTCTGGTCTATCATCTTTTCTTTTTTTTATAACGCGGAAAATAATGTTCATAAAGTGGCCAGGATCTGGGCCAGGATCCTGCTGATCCTCAGCAGCACAAGGGTTGAGGTCATTGGCAGTGAAAATATACTGAAGGGCAAACCGCAGGTGTTTATGGCCAACCATCAGAGTGATTTTGACATTTTGATTACGCTGGCGCATCTTCCGGGACAGTTTCGCTGGATTGCCAAAAAAGAATTATTTGCAATTCCCGTCTTCGGCCAGGCGATGAAAAGCGCCGGCTATATTGAAATCGACCGCCAAAATCACGAAAAAGCCCTGCAAAGCCTTGATTTGGCAGCGTTGCGTATCCGCCAGGGAAAATCCGTCATGACGTTTCCGGAAGGCACCCGCAGCCAAAACGGTGAAATTAAAACTTTTAAGCCGGGAACCTTTTACCTGGCGATACAATCCGGCGCGCCGATTGTTCCGATCAGCATTATCGGCAGCGGCGACATCATGCCGAAGCGGTCGCTCAAGATCAAACCGGGCAGAATCAAACTGGTCATCGGCAAACCAATAAACGTTAAAAACCACACATTAGAAAACCGGCAGGCCCTGATTAACAGTGCCCGGCAGGCTATTATTGAAAATTATAACTTTTATCGGAATACAGGCATGGCAGACATCAATGATGTCCAGCCAGAAATGAAAACGGCGATCTAATGGAAGAAAACCTTGAAGGTCATCCCCATAAGAGGCTCAGAGAAATTAAAGGCGTTATCTGTCTCGGACTGTCGCTGTTTCTCTTTTTGTGTCTTTTTTCCTTCTCGCCTGCTGATCCTTCTCCCATGAAATTCATCGGGGATGCCCAATCGACACACAACCTCACCGGTATCGTGGGTTCCTATACCGCCGGTTGGATGATCTTTCTTTTGGGGTTTCCCTCTTTTCTGCTGCCCATCGCCCTCCTGGCGTTGGCGTTCCAATATTTTCTGCGACAGGCTTTTGTGATGGAAGTTCAGCGTGTTGTCGGCTTCCTTTTTTTCACGCTGTCTTGTGCCGGTCTTTTTGGCGCCCTGATCAAAGGGGGCATTACCGTTTACGGAGAAAAGCTCAGTGTAGGGGCAGGTGGAGAGATCGGGAGTGGCCTTGTCAAGTTCTTGCTCGGCTATTTTAATCCGGCAGGCACCTATATTATTTTGATCGTCGTTGCCATTGTCGCACTCTTTTTTATCATCGAGTTTTCCCTCGTGTCGGTGACTGAGCGTTTTTCTCAGTGGACCCATGGTCTCTTAAGATCCATCAACGATTATGTCACATCTTTTTATGCCGGGTTGTTTTCCCGTTTGAAAACAGAAAATAACCCGCCGCCCGTAATCGAAGAATCTGGACCAGCGCCGAAAAAAGCAAAACCGAAAAAAGTCGAGCAGACCCATTTTGATTTTTCAAAACTCAAATCCGATGGCCGATTTCAGTTGCCGCCTTTCACACTGCTGGAAGTAGCGCCCCAAAAAGACACGCGCGTCAAGCGCGATCATCTGGTTACCAATTCACGTATCCTTGAAAAAAAGCTGGCGGATTTCGGCGTCGAGGCGCGTGTCGTGGAAGTCATGCCCGGCCCGGTGATTACCATGTATGAACTGGAACCGGCGTCCGGCGTCAAAATCAACCGCATCACTAATCTGGCTGACGATCTGGCACTGGCGCTGATGGCGCCCAGCATCCGGATTCTGGCGCCCATCCCCGGCAAATCCGTTATCGGCATTGAAATTCCCAATCTCAAAAGAGATTCGGTTTTTCTCAAAGATGTACTGGACAACGACGCCTTTACCGAGTCATCCCTGCGTCTGCCCATTGCGCTGGGCGTCGATTTTGTCGGCACGCCGGTTATCGCCGATCTGGCCAAAATGCCGCATCTGCTCATTGCCGGAACCACCGGCTCCGGCAAAAGCGTCGCGCTCAACGCCATGATCTGCAGCATTCTTTTCAAGGCGCAGCCGGACGACATCAAGTTTTTAATGGTCGATCCCAAGCGCCTGGAGCTGTCTTCCTATGAAGGCATCCCTCACCTGATGCACCCCGTCGTGGTGGACCCAAAAAAAGCCTCGCAGGTTTTGCGCTGGACCGTCGAAGAAATGGAACGCCGCTATAAAGTCATCAGCGCCATGGGCGTGAAGAGCATCGACGCGTATAATGAAATCATTGTGACCAGCCCAAAAAGCAAGGCGGCGATGAAGGAGCTTAAATCTGAAACTACACCGGGCGCCAACGAGGCGGAAGATACCGCTAAAAACATTCCGCCGTTCGAGCATGTCAAACTTCCTTATATCGTTGTGGTCATTGATGAACTGGCAGACTTGATGATGGTGGCGTCGCGGGATGTGGAAGAATCGCTGACCCGTTTGGCGCAAATGGCGCGGGCAGCAGGCATTCACCTGATTCTTGCCACCCAAAGGCCCTCCGTGGACGTCATTACGGGACTGATCAAAGCGAACTTCCCCACGCGGATTTCCTTCAAGGTTTCCTCCAAAATTGATTCGCGCACCATTATTGATCAGCCGGGCGCGGAGCAATTACTGGGCGCGGGCGATATGCTTTTCATTCCGCCGGGCACCTCCAAACTCACCCGCATTCACGGCGCGTATCTGTCGGATGCGGAAATATCGCGCATCGTTGATTTCGTTAAAATGCAAGCGCAGCCGACCTATGACGCATCGATTGAAAAATTTGAATTTGAGTCTGCGCAAGCCCGGGAAGGCGAAGACGGCTATGATGAAAAGTATGATGAAGCCGTCGCGCTGGTGGGCGAACTCGGGCAGGCTTCCATCTCGCTCGTCCAGCGCTATATGAAAATAGGCTATAACCGCGCCGCGCGTATGATTGAACAGATGGAGCGTGAAGGCATTGTTGGCCCCTCCGACGGCGCGAAACCCCGCAAAGTCCTTATTAGAAAGCTTCCCCAGTGAAAAAAACTTTCCTATCAAAACTCCACATTATTTCCCTGGGCTGCTCCAAAAATCTGGTGGACTCGGAAGTCATGGGCGGACTGGCCCGATCATCCGGCATGACGATTGTGGAGCGCCCCGATGATGCCGACGTCGTCCTTGTTAATACCTGCGGCTTTATTCAACCGGCCAAGGAAGAGGCGCTGGATGTCATCCTGACGCTGGCTGCGGAAAAAAAGAAAAGCGGGCGTGACTTGAAACTGGTGGTGGCAGGCTGCCTGGCCCAGCGTTATGCACAAGATCTGCAAAACGATATTCCGGAAGTTGATTTATTTATCGGTACGGGAGAAGTCGGCCGCATCGTCGAGCATTTAAAAAGTTTAAGCGAAACAAAGCCACGCCGCACGGTCGTTTGCTCCAAGCCGGATTTCCTGATGACGTCGCAACATGAACGGATTTTATCCTCCAAATCCGTCACCGCCTATTTGAAAATTTCGGACGGCTGCTCCAACTGCTGCACTTACTGCGCGATTCCGTCGATTCGCGGAAAAGCCCGCAGCCGAAGACCTGACGATATTCTGCGCGAAGCGCAAAGCCTTGTGGAAAGAGGGATTAAGGAAATCATCCTGATCGGCCAGGACACGACCGCTTATGGCCGGGATTTAAAAACGCGACCAAAGCTTTCCGTTCTTTTGTCCGATCTGGCAGGGATATCCGGTCTTCGCTGGCTTCGGCTGCTTTATGCGCACCCGGCTCATATGACAGCCGATGTGCTGGAGGCTATAGCCGACCACAAAACCATCTGCCGTTACATCGACCTGCCGGTGCAACATATTGACGATACGATTCTGACCGCCATGAACCGCAAGGTCGCCGCAGCCCGCATTTCGCAATTGATCAGCGACGCCCGATCCATCATCCCCGGCGTTGCGATCCGCACATCGATCATCGTGGGTTTTCCCGGAGAAACGCAAAAGCGGTTTGAACGCCTGCTTCACTTCGTGCGCGAAACCCGCTTTGATCATCTGGGCGTCTTTACCTACTCGCGCGAAGAAGGGACGGCCGCGGCATCTCAACCATCGCGCATTTCGGAAAAAGAAAAAGAACGGCGGCGGGAGATCATCATGAGCGAACAGGCCGATATTTCTCATGTCATGAATGCATCATTGATCGGTTCGCAGCAGGAGGTTTTAATCGAAGAAAAAAGCGACCGCGAAGGCTACGCTTTTATCGGGCGATGCCGCAGGCAGGCTCCGGAAATCGACGGCGTGACGTACATTAAAGGCGGCAATGCCAAAATCGGCAGAATCGTAAAATGCAAAATCACCGCTGCGGACCATTACGACCTCTTCGGCAAAATATTGTAAATCTTATTTGACAACGTTCTTTCTTTTCCCATATAGTTGCCCGGAAATGTTACGGAGTTCATAATCGTTATGCAAATATCCGATGTTTTTGCCGCTTATGCTGATGAGATGCACCAAATCGAGGTTCATCTTGACCGCTACATCACCTCCGATGTCAAAATGATCCCGGAAGTTGCTCATCACCTGATTGACAGCGGCGGCAAACGCTTCCGTCCTCTGTTGCATTTGATCAGTTCCAGGCTTTGCGGCTATTCAGGCGAGCATCGTTTTCCGCTTGCGGCTGCCATTGAATTCATCCATACCGCCAGCCTCCTGCATGATGACGTGATCGATGAAGCGACCATCCGCCGGGGCAAAACCTCCGCCAACAACCTCTGGGGAAACGCGGCCAGCGTTCTGGTTGGCGACTTTTTGTATTCCAAAGCCTTTAAACTCCTGTCCGAAATCGGCGATATCGCGCTTGTTCAGCTCATGTCAAAGATGACCAACATCATGTCGGAGGGCGAAGTCTTTCAATTGATGAAATGTGGCGATACGAGCCTTACGGAAGCGGAGTATCTGAGTATTGTCGAGAAGAAAACCGCTGTGCTCATTTCCGCCGCCTGCGGAAGCGGCGCGGTGCTAGGCGGTGCATCGCAGGAAAAGGTTGAAGCGCTTGAGCAATACGGCTATAAAATCGGTATGGCGTTTCAGATCACCGACGACACGCTGGACTATATGGCACGGGAAGAAGATTTCGGCAAATCCATCGGCAAGGATCTGGAAGAGGGAAAAATGACCCTGCCGCTCATTTACACACTGGCCAGATGCACCGACGCTGAACGCGGCATCATTCAAACAACCATCGAGAAAAAATCCTTCACCGCAGATACCATCCGGAATATCTTCGCGCTAATTCAGAAATCCGGCGGCATTGACTATTCACTTAAGCGCGCCGAGCAGTTCATCCGGGAAGCAAAAGACGGATTAAAAGTCTTTGCCGATGGCGCTGAAAAAGAACATCTTTACGCTGTCGCGGAATATATTTTGTCGAGAAAAATTTAATTTACGATATATTATTGAATGTGTAATAAAAGTCTCCAATATATCTATGCTGAGCTACATATCCCCATAATTCTTTTACTACTTTCTCAGCACAAATCTTCCCTTTAATTTTTTTGAGTCCGGACTTATTGTTGGACTCTGCTGGACGTTGAGCTGCTTCGCCTCATCTTCAATCTGGGGTTGGATGGATTCGTAAATGTCGGCGACGTTAGTTTTCCCTTCATTGAGGGCTTTTAGAAAATAATATGTAAACACCCCGTGCCCCCTCTCCGGTGATGAGGTTGATATCTGAGCCCCTTGCGTCGCTGAAAGAATCGCCATGTTGGGATAAGAAACCGCAGTAGCTGTCGTTAGGACAAGAGGTCTCGCCCCCCTGGCAAGAACGCTCCTTCCTCCTGCTCCGGAGAAACAGGCATCCAGAACAACGATGACTTCTTTGGCAGGTAAGCTGCCAAGTTTTTCATACAGCCTCTTCAAAGGATATCCCGTCACAGAGAGATAGCTGGGGTCGCCGTCATAGGGAACGATGTACGATTCCCCGGTTGACGGGTCGGGAGAACCATGTCCTGAATAATATACAAATATCCGACTGTTAGGCTTTGCCTTGTTTTTTAACCACACCTCTAATACTTTTTCGATTGTCGTTTTGGTGGCTTTTTCGTCGGTGATGAGTTCAATGTTCCGCTCCCGGAATCCCAACGCCTTTGCATATTCTTTAACCAGCCTGGCGTCGTCATAGGAATAATCGGATTTCGGAAGACTGCTGTATCCCTCGATACCGATGATTACGGCCACATCATTGTCTCCCATAATCCTTTCTGAAGCGGCAAAATTTGGTTTGTCGATTTCTGATGGCGTTGCAGGAGATTTGCTCGTTTGCTTTTGGCTTTTAGCGGTTTCAGCAACAACTTCTCTTATGATCTCCTTCATGTCTTTTGCCTTCTGGGCTTCTATCGCTTTAGCTTTTGCCAGTTCCTGCTCTTGCCTTCTGGATTCTTCTCTTTCGGCTTTAATCCTCGTTAAGAATGAAACACAATGCCTTGGCTGGTTCATTCTGCTTTTCATGTATGATAATTTAGACCATTCCTTGAGTGTATCCTCACAACGGGATAATGCATTTTCCAAATCTGCGCCTTTATCTATCAAATATTTTGCCACATCATCGCGGTCGGACATGACTGCAGCGCTCAGAATTGTTGCTCCGTGGTTGTTTTTGGCATGAATATCAGAACCTTTACCAACCAATAACTTTGCCATATCCACTGTGGATGCATAGGCCAATGCTGTCCAGCCTTTGTTGTTTTTGCTATGAATATTGGCGCCTCTATCAAGCAGAAGCCGTGCAATGTCCGTGTGGCCTTTTATTGAGGCAACCATAAGAGGGGTATCGCCACCGTAATCTTTTGCATTTACATCAGCGCCTCGATCCAGCAACAATTTTACAACACCGATATGGCCCATTTCGGCCGCTTGACGCAGGGCTGTCGAATCAAACTCGCCTTTTTCATTGATATCAGCACCCTTATTAAGCAGATCTCCCACGACGTGGACATTACCTTGCTCCGCCGCCGTCATTAAAGGGGTTGTTGTCGCACAACCCGCCGATAGCATCAGCGAAGCAAGTAAAGTAATATATGCAAGGAGTCTTTTCATTTCATATGCCTTAAACATTTTCATAAATAATCTCCCGATATATGAATTGTCTAAAAAATTAATTAAATTGCATATTCAAAAATGATACTTTTAATTTTAAGAATGCTTTTTTTTGTAGAACGCTTTCAGGGCGCGTACGACGTTGCCGTCAAACTTTGTTCCAACATCCTGATCCAGAATCGCGAAGGCCTCTTCGACCGAGAGAGGATCGCGATAGTGCCTCTTGGCGGTCAAGGCTTCAAATACGTCGGCAACGGCGATGATCCGTGACATGAAGGGGATCTCCGCAGCCGTCAGCCCTTCCGCATAGCCGCTGCCATCGAGGCGTTCATGGTGGCGGGACGCAAGAAGGGGAACGGCTTTATACTTCCGGCTGAATGTCATCTTGTTCAGGATGTTTCTCGTATTGACGACATGCTCCTTGATATGCTCAAACTCCTCCGGGGTTAATCGCCCCGGTTTTTTCAGGATAGAGTCATCCGTCCCGAGTTTTCCGTAATCGTGGAGGAGCGCCGCCACATTGAGCGTATCGATGTCGTCTTCGTGAAATCCCAACTCCGACGCAATGCCCACGGTATATTCGGCAACACGGGATGAATGGCCCGCCGTCATCGAATCTTTGGCATCAATGGACGCGGCCAGAACCTCCAGAACGCTCCGGAACTGATTCGTTTGTTCGTTGAAGAGGATGGCATTTTCCAGGAACATGCTGAGATAGGAAGACAGGGATTTCAGGTGATCCATATCCGTCGCCGTAAAGGTGCCGTTATTCTTGTTCATGACCTCAATGACACCGAGAATCTCTCCCGACATGGTCTTCAAGGGCACGCACAACAAACAGCGGGTCTTGTACCCTGTCTGTTCATCGACGCTCCGGTCGAAGCGGGAATCTTCATAGACATCCGGAATAATGATTTCTTCAGCCGTCAGGGCCACAAGCCCGGCAATGCCCAGATTCATATTTAAAAGAATGTCCCACCCTTCGATGGCATCCGCAAAGGCGGAACGGATCTCTCCGTTTTCACGATTGAGCAAAAACAGGGCGCACCGTTCACACTTCAGTTCATCGCGAAAAGTCCGAATGGAAGATTTGGTTAGCTCCAGGTCCGTTGTTCGGTGATGATCAAAAGTTTTAAGGCTGTCGGCAAATGGGGTTATCTTTTCTTCATCTTCCCTGGTAAAAACGCCGCTTCTCTTATTGAGGAATTCCAATGCGCCGATGACCTCCCGGTGTGGATTAAAAACGGGAGCGCAAAGAACGCTTTCCGTGCGAAATCCCGTCCGCTCATCGATTTCCATGTTGAAATAGGGCGAATCATAGGCGTAAGCGACATTGACAATCTTTTTCGTGATGACGCACAATCCGACCAGACCCATTTTTATTCCGATGCGAATGCGGTCGTTTTCCAGGCCTTCGGCGAATTTTGTCCAAAGCTCCCTGCGTTCCCAATCCACAAGGAAAAGTGTGCTGCGGTCCGCATCAAGCAGGGATGAAATTTCCTTCATCATAAGAGGTAGCAGCTTATCCAGGTTCCGTTCCATGCAGAGCGTATCACCCATGGCCAGGATTTGCTTAATCTGCTCATTTTCAGCCGTAAGCTCTTTTACTTTGGCCTGTAGCGATAAAACATCCTCAACCATGGATCAACTCCTTAGCTATTCATGAACCCTGTTTTGAGTTCCTCTATGGAATCACAGGCGGCGCAAAATACTTTTCTGCCACCACGGAGGCGCGATCGTCTTTCAACGCCGCTGGCATGTGCTCCAGAATATCCGTTGCTACGATGCCGTCTTCGCCTTTCTGTGCTGCTGCCAGGTTTCCGGCATAGCCGTGCAGAAAGACGCCTTTGCGTGTTGCCAACTCGGGACTTAAACCCAGACCGTGCATGGCCGCAATGCAGCCGGTCAGGACGTCGCCGCTTCCGGCGGTTGCCATGCCCGGATTGCCGCTCAAATTAACATATACCCGGCCATCCGCAAGACCGACCAGCGAATGCGCGCCTTTGAAAACAATCGTAGCGTTCATTTTTTCAGACGTTTCCCGCAGAATACTGATTTTATCGGCATTCACCTCGGCCACGGTTTTGCGCGCCAGACGCGCCATTTCACCGGCGTGAGGCGTCAAAATCGTCGCTGCTTTTCTCTTGAGTAATATCTCCGGGCGCTCGGCAATAGCCGTTAAACCGTCTCCGTCAATCAACAGCGGTTTTGCAATGACCGAAGACAATTCGCGGACAAGCTTTGTCGTTTCATCCTGCAGGGACAGGCCGGGACCGATCACCACCATGTCCGCCTTATCCGCCAAAGCCAGCAACTCCGGCTTGGACTTGAGCGACAAACTGAACGCGGCTGTTTCCCGTTGCGGAAGGTAAACGATTTCACGGCCGGACTGCGCGATAAAAGGAATAATCGACGCCGGCGCGGCAAGCCTGGCGTAACCGCCGCCCGCTTTTAAAAACGACATGGCGGAAAAATACGGCGCCCCGAAGTAGTTGGCGCCGCCGGCAATAAACAAAACATCGCCCATTAAGCCTTTATAGGCTTCGACGGACCGGGGCGGCAGCAAAACTCTGTCATTGGTTTCTACCGTCAAATCGGTGCGGTCATAAAGTGACGGCGGGAAAGAAATGTGCGTAACGGCAAGTACGCCGCAATGCTCGTAGCCGGGATAAAGCAGATTGCCGATTTTCGGCAAGCCGAAAGCAATGGTGTGCGAAGCCCTGACGGCAACGCCCATTACCCTTCCCGTATCGCCGGAAATGCCGGAGGGGATGTCCAGGCTCAAAACCGGCCGGCCGCATTCATTAATGAGCGCGATGACGTCGGCCGACAGACCCCGGACGTCGCGGTCCAGCCCCGTGCCGAAAATCGCATCCACAACCGCATCACAGTGCAGAATGTCGGCTCGGGCCTCATCGGCTCTGGTTAACAGTTGAATATCGCCGGACAAGTTGCACAAAATATCGTAATTTGTTTTAGCCGCGCCGCTGTATTTCTTGGGAGAAGCCGTCAACAGGACTTTTGCTACGCCGCCTGCGGACATGATCAGGCGCGCCACCGCCAGTCCGTCGCCCCCGTTATTGCCTGCACCGCAGAAAACAACAAACTTCATGCCACGAATGCCGATTTCCTTTGCAAACAACGCAACCGCCGCCAACGCGGCGTTTTCCATCAATATTTCTTCGGCAATGCCCAATTTGTCGATCGCGTAACGATCCATTCTTCGCATTTGTTCCACGGTGGCCAGTTTCATGATTGCTCCTCATGCGGCTCATGATTTGATGTGAAATATTCTGGAGATTAGTATAGAATACCCGCGGGATTTTGCCAATAACATTTTTCAGGAGGCCTCTTGACGTCCATAACGGAAATCATCCAAAAGCGTTATTCGTGCCGTTCTTATTCGGCTGATCCGGTCGAATCGTCTGTTTTGCAGAGATTCCAGAAAATCGTCAGCGCCCCCCAAAAGGGACCTTTCGGAAACAGCCCGCGCTTCGTTTTAATCTCCATGGACACGGTTTCCCGAGACGACTGGAAAAAACTGGGAACGTATGGTGTGATTAAAAATGCGCACTGGTATCTAGCCGGCATGATCAGTCCGGCGCCAATGGCCACTCAGGATTACGGATACTGTAAAGAAAAACTTATCTTAAAAGCAACCGAACTGGGATTGAACACTTGCTGGCTCGGAGGCACTTTTGCGATCAGCGCCTTCGGGCGGGCGGCGGGGATGCACCGGAACGAACTGCTGCCGACCGTCACTCCCATTGGCTACGCGGCAAGACGCCGCAGCCTGACGGAACGGTTCATGCGCGGTATCGCCGGTTCAGACGGCCGACGTCCCTGGTCTGACATTTTCTTTAAAGGCGGCATCTCAATCCCCCTGGTCCCCGAAGAAACTGGCGCATACCGTGAAGCATTGGAAAACGTCCGTCTTGCGCCTTCAGCTTCCAACAAACAACCCTGGCGAATCGTTTATGAACAAAATCGAAATACTTTTTTATTTTATTTATCGCGAGCCTTCGGATACCGGCACATGCGTGATGTTTCCCTGCAGGAGATCGATATCGGCATCGCCATGTGCCACTTTGAATTGACGGTCCAAGAGTTGGGCCTTGCTGGAAGCTGGTGCCAGAACGATTCCGCGCCTCAAATCAAATCATGGGAATATATGGCAAGCTGGCAGGCAAATTAGGATGGTAGCTCATGGTTCGTGGCGCATAGCTCGGGGCCTAATCCATCTTCAATACTTTTGCGCCACGGATGATACCCGCTTTTAATTCTGCAAGCGCCCGGTTCGCGTCGGCAAACGGATATTCCTGTATGTCGGGAATGATGGGAATACGCGCCGCCAGTTCCAGAAATTCTTCGATATCCCGGCGCGCCACATTGGCCACGCTTTTGATTTCTTTTTCCTGCCACAGATGCTTGGGATAGTCGAGCCGTAGAAGTTGATCCTTATCCGCGTCCTCCTTGCGGATGGCGTTAATCACTAGTCTGCCGCCAGGTGCCAGGTTTTCCAGTGCTTCGAGTACCGGCCTCCACGCGGGCGTTGTGTCAATGATCGCGGAAAGCTTTTGAGGGCTTTTCTCGCCTGTATCGCCCACCCAGCAAGCACCCAGATCCAAGGCAAAGCGCCGCTCATGCTCCGAGCGAGCAAAAACAAATATTGCGGAAGCAGGATAAAGGTGACGGGCCAATTGCAAAACCAGGTGGGCCGACGCGCCAAAACCCGTAAGACCCAGCGACTCGCCGTTACGAAGACCGGTTAGGCGAAGGGACCGCCAGCCGATGGCGCCTGCGCATAACAGCGGCGCGGCCTGCCCATCCGAAAAAACAGGCGGGATGAAAAAAGCGAAATCCTCCGCCACTGTAACATACTGCGCGTAACCCCCCGGCAAATCCCTTCCGGTTGCTTTAAAATCCGGGCAGAGATTTTCCAGGCCGAGCCGGCAAGCCTCGCATTGTCCGCAGGCCTGCCCGATCCAGCCGATGCCGACTCTTTGCCCTTCGGAAAACCTCAGGGCATTCGGGCCGCGCTTTTCGACTGTGCCGATAATTTGATGTCCCAGAATAAATGGAAATGCAGATGGGGGTGTCCGTCCTTCGATTTCATCGAGTTCGGTATGGCAGACGCCGCAGACGGCAACGCGAACCAGAATCTGCTGCGCCGAGGGAACGGGATCGGGAAGTTCCACAAAAGAAAGCGGCTGTGGATTCTCACGAACGTTCGTAATTTTTTCCAGAACAGCCGCTTTCATGGTTTGGGTTCAATCCTGTTTGCGTCTAAGCTTTCAAGGCCGCTGGTATTTTTAACGGCACATCAACCGGTTTAATATATTGATCCAGAAGCCCCCGGGTGCCGTTGACTTTGAGCTTGTCAAAAAGAAATGCAAATTGACGCTCCAGCTCGGCGCAGATGCCGTCGCGAATATCCGCAGGCAGATGCCACAATTCCAGTTTAAATGGTCCGAATACTTTCTTGCGGGTCTTGTAGATAAATTGTTCTTCCGTGTCTTTTTCTTTCCGCTCGCCCTGCATATTGGCTTTCAGATAATCATAAATTTTCGTCCGCAGTTCCGCCGGGAAATTTTTGCTGTCCAGGATCATATTCTGAAACCCGGTTGCCAGATGGACTTCGGCGGTGCCAGTGGCGGGGAAGCGGTCAAACGCTTCGTCAGGCAAGGTCGATGCTCCATGCTGAACCGCACCGGACAGGCCATATTTTAAGCGGGATGTTTCGGACAGTTTTTCCAAAACATCGAAATCAATTTTAACCTTGGCAACCGTACCGTCAGCCAGCGGAACACCGCCATGCGTCGTCCCGGTCTGCACGCTGATCTTGCTGATCCCCTTAAAGTCATCGCCGCGCTTTTTGAGTTCTTCCAAATAACCGTCCATATAGACTGTCAACTCTTCAACCGTACTGTTTTTACCGCCCACTTCGCCGATCTCACCACCCACGGAGATGGTAACCCCTTCCGGTTCCAGGTCGCGAATCATAGTGGTCAGCTCCGCCGCCAGCGAGAAATTAGTTCTTTGCTGATCTTTGATCGTGGGCTGAGACAAATCAACCAGCGTGGACGTATCAATGTCGATGTTGTAAAATCCGCCTTCAATGGCTTCCCAGATCAGGTTCTTGACCGTCTGCGTTTCTTTATCGGGATCCGCGGCAAATTTTTTGGCATTCATCTGAAAATGATCGCCCTGGATAAAAATCGGACCGCGCCAGCCCGCTTTGACAGCCGCTGCCGTCACGGCACAGGTATATTCCTGAGGTCTTTGGCTGGTGTAGTCAATTTCCGAACGGGCAATTTCAAAAAGGATCGGCCCCACGTTCCCTTTCATTGCGGCGCGGAAAACGGCCTGTGCGGCATCATAGGTCATGCCGCGGAGATTAATCGCCGGAACGGTAAAACCACCAACTTCCTTTCGGCCCATCGCATCGTAAAGTGATTGAATCGATGCAGACAGGATTCCCAGAGCCGCCGCACCCCGGCGAATCAGAAAAGCCGCGGCTTCCTTGGTTTCCGGATCCGGACTGAACACGACGGTATAAATCAAATCGTCAATTAATTTATTTTGAAATTTGCTTTCATCTAAAACGCGGACATCGTCATCGTCGCAGGCAAGGATGTTTTCGCATCCTTTTTTCATTTGATCTTTGTTTTCGTAAATCATAGCTGCTCCTTATATACGGTAATTATTGTGACAGGAACTGTCCCGCCATCTTCACTTCCGAAGCCGAGCCGATGTAAATCGGCGAACGCTGATTCACCGATGTTACTTTCAAGGACAAAATATCGTCTTTGCCGTCTGTGGCCAGGCCGCCGGCCTGCTCGGCAATAAAAGCCATCGGCTGCAGTTCAAACAACAGCCGCAGTTTCCCCTGAGGCGATTTTTTCAACGCAGGATAGGTGAACAGACCGCCTTTTTTAATCAGAACCTGATTGAT
>CAYVFA010000035.1:3031-18175 GCA_964450075.1 uncultured Smithella sp. | reverse complement strand
TCCGCGTTATAGCCGGTAAAAATTATCTTCGTCCCGATTATTTTCCCGTCTTCCATAAGGGCGGCTTTCGCCGTGATTGAACCGATATCAATACCTGCTGTCTTCATTATTCGTATCTCGCATCTCGTTATTCGTATCTCGCTATTCGTATCTCGCTTGCCACCCGCAGGGTGGTATCTCGTCGTTCGTAATTAAAACCGCTGAACCGTTGAACCGCCTGCCACCTCGTGTGACCTCGCGCCACCTTCAGGTGGTCAGGTTATCAGGTGGTGAACCTTTTTTTCGTATCTCGCATGAGCAAGCTATCACATTTGAAGTCAAAAGTGGAATGACTATTAACAGGCGCAGGGTCACTATTGATCTTCCTTCACGAGTATGTGATACTTGAAGCGCGGAGGATGAAATCATGTTGTACATCAGCAGTCCGATCAATGCCCTGCTGGAAGGGCTCTACCGGGATGACATCACGGTAGAAGCGCTTAAAAAGAACGGCGATTTCGGCATCGGCACGTTCAATAACCTTGACGGTGAAATGATCGCCCTGAACGGCTCTTTCTTCCACCTTGATCTTCATGGCGATGCCCGTGCGGTGGACGACGGAATGAAAACGCCGTTTGCCGCCGTGTGCCATTTCCGGCCCATGTTAACGGAGGCAATAACCGCACCCCTGTCGTATGCCGAGTTCAGTTCATACCTGAAGCGTTTGCTGCCATCGGATAATATGTTTTACGCCATCCACATGGAGGGCCGCTTTCAAACAGTCGAAACACGCTCAGTGCCCCGAACCGAAAACTACCGGCCGCTTTCGGAAGCGACGGATCATCAGAAAATCCGCCATTTCGAAGCGGTCGAGGGGCATCTGGTCGGATTTTACACACCGTCTTTTATGCCGTCGGTCAATGTGCCGGGTTATCACTTCCACTTTATCGATAAAACGTTTTCAGCGGGCGGACACATGATGAGCTGCCAACCGGAAAATCTGGACGTCCGGCTGCAGGTTTTCTTCAGCATGGAGCTGACCTTGCCCAAAACGCTGGACTACCTGACCGTCTCTTTCACACGGGATGCGAAGAAGGATCTGGAAAAGGCAGAACACTGATCCGCAATGCATGCCGGATGACGTCTGGCGATCGTTTCCAAGCCTTCCTGAAACAAAGCTTGTGCTCGTCCGTAAGCAAGTGCAATTGTAGCGCCCGCTGCATCAAAGATTTTCATCTCCTGCTGCCTGCTCCTTGGTTAATGGACATGGTTTATTTTTAAAAAATTCATAATACATCAGGGGGACAATGGCGAGCGTAAGCGCAGTCGAAGCGACGGCTCCAAACATCATGGCAATGGCCAGTCCCTGAAAGATGGGATCAAAGAGCATGACGAAAGACCCGACGACGACTGCGGCAGCCGTGAGGACGATCGGCCGGAAACGGACGGCTCCCGCGTTGATCAGCGCCTGACGCAAGTCTCCCTTGTCGCGCCATTCCATCTGGATAAAATCCACAAGCAAAATAGAATTTCTAACGACGATTCCCGCCAGGGCAATGAACCCGATCATGGATGTGGCCGTGAAAAAAGCGCCGAAAATCCAGTGGCCGGGCAATATTCCCACGAGGGTCAGAGGAATGGGAGCCATAATAACCAGAGGCGTCACAAAGCTCTTAAACCAGGCGACGACGAGGATGTAGATGATAATCAGCACTGCGGCAAAGGCAATACCCAGATCCCGGAAAACCTCATAGGTAATATGCCATTCCCCATCCCATTTCATGGAATAACGGCTCTCCAGCCAGGGTTGTGTTGTGTAGAACTGCTCCAACTCATACCCTTCGGCAAGTTTTAACTTTTTAATGTCCGACTTCATTTTCAGAATGGCATAAACGGGACTCTCCTCGGTCCCCGCCACATCACCTGTCACATAGGTCACTTTTTTCAAATTCTTATGGTAGATTGATTTTTCCTCAATCCCCTCGCGAATCTTCACTAACTCTGCAATGGGAATGAGCTGACCCGATGGGGCGGGAATGGTCACGGATTGCAGCGCGGTCAGATTGGAGCGCAACGCCAGCGGCAGACGCAGAACAATCATGACGGGTTCCTTCTCGCCGTCCATGTGTACAAGGCCTGCTGATGCACCCGACAAAGCAATGCGAAGGCTTCCGGCAATCGCTTCTGTGCTGATGCCATTATCGGCTGCCTTTTTCTGATCGACCTCAAACATGATTTTTTTCTGATCGGCTTCAACCAGCCAGTCGGTATCAACAACACCATCAGTCTTTTCAAAAATATCGCGCACCTTTTGGGCAATTTCGATCTGGCGAGATGTTTCCGGACCATAGATTTCCGCAACCAGAGTGCTCAAAACCGGGGGGCCCGGAGGCAGCTCCGCTACTTTGATCCGGGCATCATAGCGATCGGCAATGCGCTTCAATCCAGGCCGAATGCGTTTGGCAATATCGTGACTCTGCTCTTTTCGCTTGTCCCGGGAAACAAAATTCACCTGAATATCAGCGACATTACTTCCCTGACGAAGAAAATAATGGCGCACCAGTCCGTTGAAATTATAAGGGGACGATGTACCCACATAGGCCTGATAATCCGTCACTTCCGGCACCGTTTTCAGATATTCGGACAATTCGCGGGTCAGGGCGGCGGTTTCTTCCAGTGTCCGTCCTTCGGGGGTGTCGATGATCACCTGCAACTCGCTTTTGTTGTCGAAAGGAAGCATCTTCATGGTAACCTGCTTTAACGGCACAAGAACAAAAGCCAAAAGGAGTATCGCTCCGATCGTGGCAAAAGCGATCAGACGTTTTTTGCGGCTATCCACCAGAGGACCGAGCAGTTTTTCATACCATCTTGCCAGTCCCCGTTTTTCTTCGCCATGTTCAAGGCCATGGCGGACGTTTTTCAAAACGATGTAGGCCAGCCACGGACTGACGATAAATGCCACCAAGAGCGAAAAAATCATGGCGGCCGACGCACCCACGGGAATGGGCTGCATGTAAGGCCCCATCAGACCGGAGACAAACGCCATGGGCATGAGCGCCGCGATCACCGTAAAGGTCGCCAGGATCGTCGGATTGCCCACCTCGTCCACCGCATACACGGCCGTCAACGGTTCTATCTTGTGCATGCGGAAATGGCGGTTGATATTTTCCACGACAACAATCGCGTCATCGACCAGGATGCCGATGGAAAAGATCAGGGCGAAAAGCGTCACGCGGTTCAGGGTATATCCGTACAGGTAGTTAATCAGAAGCGTCAGGGCCAGCGTGACCGGAACAGCGACGGCGACCACAACGGCTTCCCGCCAGCCGAGAAAAACGGCAACCAGAACGATGACGGAGAGGGTGGCCAGCAGCATGTGATACAGGAGTTCGTCTGATTTATCCCTGGCCGTTGCGCCGTAGTTGCGGGTTACGGTCACCTGAACATCTTTCGGAATCAGCGGCCCTTTCAACGCCTCCACTTTTCTCAGCGCCTCGTCAGCAACCAAGCTGGCGTTGGCTCCCTTCTTTTTGGAAACGGCAATCGTTACGGCTTCATACTGTCCTGCGTTATCGCCCGCCATTCTTTTTTCAGCAGACGCCGCTCCCAAACCCATGAAGACATAGTTTGCCGCCTCTGCAGGCCCATCGGCGATTTGCGCCACATCCTTCAGATAAACGGGGCGATTGTTCAAGACATGGACGACCAGGTTGCCCACATCCTGCGCGTTGTTCAGAAAACGGCCCGTCTCCACAATGGTTTCGCGGTTGCCGAACGAAAAAGCACCGGAAGAAACAACCACATTGGCTTTCTCCAGACGATCCATGATCTGGAAGGCCGACACGCGATAGGCCCGCAGACGCTGCGGATCAAGCGTTACCCGGATTTGGCGTCGCTGGCCCCCGATGACGGAAAATTCCGACACGTTGGCGTCCTTCTTGAGCTCGCCGCATAATCCGGTAGCAATCCTTCTCAGCTCGTAGCCCGTGTATTGCGGTTCTTTGCTCCAGAGGGTGAGAGCCAGAACGGGGACGTCATCGATGGACTTGGGTTTTACCATGGGTTGGGAAACGCCGGGCGGAATGAGGTCGTAATTGGACATCAGCTTGTTGTAAAGTTTCACCAGACTCTCTTCCATATTTTCGCCCACGTAGAAACGGACAATGGTCATATTGGAGCCGGGTTTGACGGTGGAATAAACATACTCAACCCCTTTGACCTCCCAAAGGAGCTTCTCCATCGGGATCGTTACCCGTTCTTCAACTTCTTTAGGGGACGCCCCGGGATAGTTCACAAACACATCAATCATCGGAACAACAATTTGAGGTTCTTCTTCCCTGGGCGTCACGAACAGGGCAAACACCCCGAGGAGAAGGGCTGCGATGATAAGAAGGGGCGTCAGCTTCGAGTTGATAAAAGCTTTGGCAATCTTCCCGGAAATCCCGATTCCTGTCATTTCGGTTTGCCTCCCGTCCATTTATCTCCATCCATCACCCGCTCGACGCCGGCTATAACAACACGGTCGTTGACGGCAAGACCGGACAGGATTTCGGTTCCGCTGGAAGTGGCGTTTCCGGCGCGAACCAGACGATAAATGATGATATCGCTGCCATCAACAATATATACACCCGTCAGCTGCCCCTTTTGGACAATGGCCTGTTTCGGGACAAGGATAACCTCCTTCCGGCCGACAGGAATCCGTACGCGGGCAAACAAACCGCTTCTGGGCCGGGCATCCTTCAGGCTCACCTTAATCGTAAAGGTCCGGGACTGGGGATCAACGGCGGGAAAAACTTCGCGGACCGTTCCCGAAAGAGGCTGACTGATCGTTTCGACTACGGCCTCCACCACCATACCGGTTTTCACCTTGTTTCCGAGGCCGGCATCGACTGCGGCTTCGATGTAAGAACCGCCGCCGCTTTCGATGACGAGAAGAGGCATGCCGGGGCTGGCCATACTACCGGCATCCATGCGCTTCTCCGTCACGATCCCGGAAACCGGCGACGTAACCCGGCTGAAAGACAAATAGGTTGTGGCTTCCCGCTCCATCGCCAGCGTCCGCTCATATTCCGATTCGGCGACTTTCTTCTGTGTTTCAATCTGATCCATCTCCTGCCGGGAAAGGGCTTTCTCATCATACATATTTTTATATCGCCGCCAGGTGGTTTCGGCCAGAAGCTTGTTTTGTTTTGCCGACGCTACGGCGTTTTCCGCCGCTTGCACTCTTTGCGCGGCATCCCGGTTATCAATCATCAAAAGGAGCTGGCCTGCCTTGACGGTATCGCCTTCCCTAACAAGGAGGGACGTGACGACGCCCATCACCCGGCTGGCCACCACACTCGTTCTGTCAGATCGGACGGTTCCCGTCGTCTCATAAACTTCATCCACCGTGGAGAGTGAGACAGGCTTGACGGTTATACCGGACACCTCGCGGCGCAAAACGCCTTCTTTTTCCGGATTGCCTTTGCAACCGTTTGTCAGGACTGCAACCAGGACTATTGTTATCAACAGGCATGATATTATAAATTTACGATGACCCTGTTCTTTCATGGCTCTTTCTCCATCAGGAAATTTTTATTTTTCGATGCTGAGATCCTTCAAAATGGTTCCGCTCTCAAAACTCAGTGTCGCCAGCGCCATTTTACAGACATTCTCGCGCTCCACAAGGCCCGCACGCGCCTGCTCCAGGCTTCCCTGCGCATTCAGCAAATCCGCCAGCGGTGAAAAACCGTTCTCATAGCGCACTTTCAACAAACGCGTGCCTTCTTCGGCTGTTTTCAGCGATTCCCGGGCCAGTTCGATGTTTTTACGTGCTTCCTCCACGTTCATGTAAGCTTCATAAATTCTATAAGATACACTTTTTGTCATGGCGGATACCTGCTCTTTGACTTGTGCCGCCAGATGCTTTGCCTTTGTCCGTTCATACTCACGCTTCGTGCCGTCAAAAAGATCCCATCGCAAAAAAGCCATCATCTGCCAGCTTTTGCCATCGGTCCCCAGGGGCTGGTTATGATCGTTTAGCTGATAGGTTCCTCCCACGCCAATGTTGGGGTAATAGGCCGCTTCGGCCATTTTAATATTGTGTTCGGCGTTCTGGTGACGAAGCTGCATCGCCTTCAAATCACTTCGGGATTCAGCGGCCTTCACATAATCAGAAAGGCTATTCAGCGGAAGATTGACCACGGAATCATCAATATCAATGGATTCCGTTTTTGCCAGCAAAAGCCCCAGACCGCGTTTGGCGAGGCTTACATTCTTATCCGCAACATTCTTTTTCTGCCTCGCGTCCATGAATGCGGTTGAAGCACGAAGACTATCGGCATACTGAGCGAGGCCGTTTTGGTAACGCAAATCGGCGACGCGTTTGTTTTCCCGGGCATCTTGAACCCCCAGTTCAATGGCGCGGGCATACGCTTTTGCGCTGGCCAGCATCAGGCAGGCTTTGACGACGTGAAAAGCTATTTCCTCGCGATTTCGCATCAGTTCTTCTTTCCTGGCCCGGGCTTCAGTCCGGGACATGCTCATGCCAACATAAGCCTTTTTTACAAACAGGGGTTGTTCAAAGGTTAAGGAAGATTGAAAATCGTTAATGGCATCCGGATGGTTCAGGAGTTCCGGATTGAAGTCCTGTTGCAGAATCCGCTCCTGATTGAGTCTGGACATGAATGCATAACTTGGATTGGTTGTGCGAAGATAACGCTCCTCAAACGATATTCTGGGTAGTAGATAACTGCGGGCAATGCCGACGTCGCTTTCCTGCGCCAGAGCGGCGCTTTGCAAGGCTTTTATTTCGTGATTGTCCTGAAGCGCCGTCTTCACGGCTTCATAAACGGTTAACCGCCGCTCCTCCGTTGGTCCCTGTGCCGGGACAGATGGAATTAGAAACACAAGATAAAGCAACACTCCCGTCATCAGCAGGAACAATACCATTTTCGATCGTGTTAAAAAATAAAACTTATACTTCATGATTCAATCCTCCGGCAACACATTCCAAACATAGCGCACCGCTATGTTTTTTCTGCCGCTGATTTTCGATATTTTTTTTTGAACTAAGTCTTGCTGGCCACGCCCAGTTTCTCGAGAATGTTTTCCATCAAGCACCATTTTGTAAAAGCAGGGTGACCGTTCACTCTTCCCGCTTTTCGCTGTCCCAGGCGTCGTCATGGACATTGGGCACCCTTTCGCGGTCAATCGTCAGGAGTTGTTCCTGCAGCTCAATTTGTTCGCGGGTGTTGAAAATATAAGATTCCTGATCATGCCGATGCTGAGCCAATGTGCGGAGCGCCGCTTCGTCATACCGGATAAAGTTCTGACCGGCACGGGTGGCGGCGTATTTGCGGAAGCCCAGTTGGCTCAGCACATCAACGCCGAGCCGCACAGAGGTGTCAAGCGATTCGCGATAAACGTCATCAATCCCCATATCCAGAAGCTCATAAGCATCCAGGCGGCTTTTTGCCCGCACCATCACCCTGAGGGAGGGAAATTCCTTCTTTGACTTTTCAATCAGATCAAAATTGATTTCAGGCGAATCAACAGCGGCAATGAGAATTTTGGCGGATTCGGCTCCTGCTGATCTTAAAATATCTGGACGTGTCGCGTCGCCGTAAAAAACCGTAAAGCCCATCTTTCTTAAAACATCCACCCGATCCGAATCATTGTCCAGGATGGTTGCTTCCACGCCGTTTGCCCGCAAAAACCTTCCAATGGTGCTGCCGAAATGGCCGAAGCCCGCGATAATCACCGGATGTCCGCCTTCGATGGAATCCGCTTCTTTCTCCTTCACTGCTTCTTTGATTCCAAAGCGAGGCAGAATCAACCGATCGTTTATCAGTAAAAGCAGCGGTGTAAGCGTCATGCTGATCGCTGTCGCTCCCATCATCATATCCGTCCATTGCGCAGATAAAATTTGTAATTGCGCCATAAACGCAAACAGGACAAAAGCAAACTCGCCAACCTGTCCCAAGCCGAGCGTAAAAATCATATTCTGATCAAAACTAAGCTTGGTGATTTTTCCCGTCGCATACAGCACGGCGGATTTAATCGTAATAATACCGCAGACCAGCGCCGCCACCTGCAACGGATGGTCAAAAATCAGCTTGAAATTAATGGATGCTCCGACGGCGATAAAAAACAAACCCAGCAGAATGCCTTTGAAAGGTTCAATGTCACTCGAAAGCTCATGCCTGAATTCACTCGTGGCAAGCACCACGCCGGCCAGAAAGGTTCCCAGGGCGGGGCTTAATCCCACCAGCATCATCAGATAGGCTGTGCCGATCACAATCAGCAGCGCCGCCGCCGTAAAAAGTTCACGCAAGCGGATACGGGCAATGAAGCGCAGAAAAGGCACAAAAACAAAGCGGCCGACCAGAACAACGGCATTGACGGCGATCAGCACGGTTACGGTCTGCGCCCATCCAGGAAGCCCTTCCATCAGAATGGCGTGTCCTGCTGAAGGCATCTGCACTCCTTGCAGCGCCAGAAGCGGCAAAAGAGCAAGAATCGGAATGATGGAAATATCCTGAAAAAGCAGCACGGCAAATGAACTTCTGCCTGCTTCGGTTTTAGTCCATCCTTTTTCCTTGAGCGTTTGCATGACGATGGCCGTGGAAGACATGGAAAGCGCAAGACCGCAGGCCAGCGCACCCTGCCAGGTAAAACCCATCATGAACAAAGCGGCAAAACACAGGAGTGTCGTTGCGCCCAGCTGCAGCATGCCTATGCCCAGAATCAACCGGCGCATTCGCCAAAAGATCGCCGGCGAAAGCTCCAGACCGATCAGAAAGAGCATCATCACCACGCCGAATTCGGCAAAGTGCATGATGTCCTTACCTTCCTGGCCGATAAAACCCAGAAAGAACGGACCGATGATAATGCCGCCGATCAGATAGCCCAGCACCGAACCCATCCCCAGCTTTTTGGCAATCGGCACGAAAACAACCGCGGCAGCCAGATAAATTAATGCATCCTGCAAGAAAGCAACGCTCATCGTTTTGCTTATCCTTTACCGGTTAAAAGCCAGTCATTGAGATAATCATACTTGCGGATGGCTTCTATAGAAATTTCGCCGGAAGCCAGCCGTCTCAGCAGTTCATGATAAAGCGCGACCTGCTTTGCCAATTGCTGATGGGTCAGCATGTGCGTGCCATGCACAACAAAAGGTGGCAGATAAATCATTTTGCACAGCGCAGCGGTCTGTTCGAAGGGCACAAGAAATTCCCGAATCGTAAATTGATTGTGCTGCCCCGTGGCATAAGATTCTCTGGCGCCGCCAGCCGTCAAAACATTAAAGACGATCTTATCTTTGAGGGCATTCCCCCCGCTGCCATGCGCCCATCCATATTCCGGCACCAGATCCATCCACTGTTTGAGCATGGCGGGAGCGCTGTACATATAAAGGGGGTAATGCCAGATGATGACATCATGGGCCAGCAAAAGCTCTTTCTCGCGCTCAACCTTTATGTTGAAATCGGGATACTGCTCATAAAGATCATCCAACGTAACGCCGTCGATCTGATCAATGCCGGAAAGCAGGGCTTGGTTGGTTTTTGATTTTTCAAACCGGGGATGGGCAAACAGGATGAGAACTTTGTTCATAAGGTATTCCTTAATCACTATGATGACTTTGAAAAGATCTCTTCTTTGTCATTCCGGTTCTGAGTCCCCCTTTGAAAAAGGGGGATTGAGGGGGATTTTCTTCTCTTAAAATCCTCCCTAACCCTCCTTTGGAAAAGGAGGGAACACAGGCTATCGCCCGATCCTACCTACCCTCCCCTTTATACGCAGAAGCGCACAAGTGGAAGGAGGAAAAACACCATCTCCGATCAGAGTTCCTCTTCTTTCACGATCTCCGTCTTAATCAGTGTAATCAGTTCCTGAAAAACCGGCAGAACGTCTTTGCGGAATCTGCCCGCTACACAGACATACATGATATCATCGCCGATTTTCAGCGCCCCTTCATTAATCCAGGCCCGAATATCGACAATGCCGTCCATGCTTTTAAAACGCTGCACCGCTTTTCCCAGCGCGACCTGATCATAAGAAAGCTGCATGCTCGAGACAGGCTTGCCCTGTTTGGATGTCGCCCGCACAATGCCGTTATGCACCAAAATCATCCCAAGCTGGTCCTTCGGACATGCTTTTTTTATCTCTTGAATCCACTCGTCAACCATGAAGTCCTCCCGGTTGTTCTCTGTTAAGGTTATGGTCAGATGCTGCATCTTTAACAGCAGCAAGCGCAGTCAGTTTCATGGATATTTTATCCGCCAGCGCCGAAAGCAGTGTCGAATCCATATCCGCCGCATAACGATCCGGGTCCGCGTCGCCGTTATTCCAGGCCCCAACGACCTGACCATCCAGTGAAAAAGGCGCAACGGCAATCGACCGGACAAAATATTTCCGGCTGGGCGGCATCATTTTATAAAAAGGCTGCAAGTTGTTATTGGCCAAAACCGGTTTCAACCCTCCGGCGAGAATTTCCTCAAACAGCTCCCGGGAGATGACACAAAGCCTGTTTTTTAAAACGTCCGACACGTTAACCGCATCCATCACAGGCGCAGCGCTTCCGGTATCGATTAAAGTCAGCCAGACAAAAGGGACATTAAATTCTTTTTCAATCCCGGTAAGCAGGGATTCAAAAAGCCCGGTAATGGTTTCGGCGGAGGATGCCGCTTCCTCAATTTTGCCGAAACGCGCGGCAATTTCTTCGTTCAGGCGCTCGATGTCTTCTTTTTTACCCATCAGAATTTTCCTTTCCACTCGGCGTAGATCACTGCATGATCAGACGGCTTTTCGGCAAGACGTGTTGCCAGGTCAATGGTGCACCGGACGGATGTCGCAGCCGGTGCTGTCGCCAGAATATGATCAACTCGCCAGCCCAGATTGCGGGCTACCGAATCGCGGACACGATAATCAAAAAAAGTATATTGTCCAGGTTCATCGGGATGGTGCCTCCGGAAAACATCCGTCAACCCCCAGGAAACAACGTCTTCATAGGCTTTCCAGACTTCCGGGTTAAACGAAACATGACCCAGAATCCGCTTGGGATCATGCACATCAAGTTGCCCGGGCGCGACGTTAAAATCGCCGCACAAAATTAATTTTTGATCCGGCTGGAAATTCTTTTGCAGATATTTTTTCAAGCGAGCAAGCCACGCGAGTTTATAGGCATACTGCGGACGATCCACGTCCTGCCCCTGGGGCACATAGGCATTGAGAACAGACAGATCATCAAATTGCGCGCAAGCCAGGCGGTCGGAATCAGCCGGTTCGTCGGGAAAGCCGAAGCTGACTTTCTGTGGTTTCTTTTTGGAAACGATGGCCACACCGTTGTATTGCTTGTTGCCCCGGAAGCTCACCATGTAGCCCAGCGCTTCAAATTCGGCAGCGGGAAACTTGGCGTCCTCAACTTTCGATTCCTGCATGCAGAAAATGTCCGGTTGATTATTTTGCAGCCAGGGCAAAACAATATGCAGGCGGGAGCGGATGGAATTGACATTGTAAGAGGCAATCTTCAAATTTCAGCAGTACCTTTCCTCAGTTTGACGTTTATTACCATGCAAGGCGTTTCCGCTCAAGATTTTTTGCAGCCGTCCATGAAATCGTGTATAGGGAAATTATGGAAAAAGCAGACATCACTATCATAGGAGCCGGCGTTGTTGGGCTGGCGGTCGCCACCGAACTGGCGCGCCCGGATTTAAACGTCTTCATTCTCGAAAAGAACGCGTCGCATGGCGCCGGGATCAGCTCCCGCAACAGCGAAGTCATCCACGCGGGAATTTATTATCCGGAAGGGTCGCTGAAGGCTTGCCTGTGCATTGAAGGCAGACAGATACTCTATGATATGGCAGCAGAACAGGGCATTCCCCACAAAAAGATCGGCAAGCTGATTGTGGCCACCAGGTCCGAAGAAATTGAAGAGCTGGAAAAGCTTTTTGCGCAAGGCCGCAAAAACGGCGTCACCTCCCTGGAAATGATCGGGAAAAATAAGATTTCCCGGATGGAACCGAATATTCAGGCCGAAGCCGCCCTTTACTCTCCGGAAACCGGCATCATCAGCACCCATGATTTGATGAATGTTTATCTGGCGCGTGCGCAGGCCGGGAAAGCCCATCTGGTGTGCCGGACAGAGGTGCTGAACATTGAACGGGACCAAAGCAGTTGGCGAATCCTGGCCCAAAACGACCGGGGAGAAGATTTTACTTTTGTCTCTGCCTTGGTCATTAACGCCGCCGGGCTTTCTTCAGACACCCTTGCCAACCGGGCAGGCGGCAACTACCAGCTGCATTATTGCAAAGGGGATTATTGCGGCATTTCCGGTGTAAAGCTGGGGCTCGTAGAACGGCTGATCTATCCCGCGCCGCTTAAGAACCACGTGGGGCTTGGCGTGCATCTTACCATGGATTTAAATGGACACCTCAAACTGGGGCCGGACGCGACTTACATTGACCGCGTGGAAGACTATCGTGTAGCGTCGGAAAAGGCCGCCCTTTTTTATGAGCATGCCCGCAAGTATCTGCCCTTTCTGAAACCGGAAAATGTCCACCCCGACATGGCCGGAATCCGCCCCAAACTTCAGGGTCCCCATGATGCGTTTGCTGATTTTGTCATCCGCGAGGACGAACCCGGTTTTATCAATCTGGTCGGCATTGAATCGCCGGGCCTGACCGCATCACCCGCAATCGCCCGCCTTGTCAAAAAAATACTATTTAAATGATTGACACGCCCCGTGGTATCTCTTATAAGCTGGCGACAAAATATCGATACAAACAAGGAGGCGGGTCATGAAAAAATCAGTTTTGTTCGTTATTCTTCTGGTGATTTTCTCTCTGGCAATTGGCGGCTGCAGCAAAAAAGAAGAAGCATCCACCCTTAAAGTCGCCGTTTGCCCAACGTCGCCGCCGAATATGTTTGAGGAAAACGGAAAGTACCAGGGGCTTGACCTGGAATTATTCGAAGGTTTCTGCAAAGCAAGGGGACTGAAGTACGCCATCACGTCGTACGACTGGCAGGGTATGCTGGGTGCTGTGATCGGAAAACAGGCCGACATTGCCTTTTCGGCCATCTCCATTACCGACAAACGCAAAGAGGTGATGGATTTTTCCAAACCCTACATGGACAATACCTGGAATCTGGTCAGCTTGAAGAGCAGGAATATCAAGATCAAAGACCTTTCCGAAATCAAGAAATATTCCATCGGCTATCCGCGCGGTATGGCCTACAGCGGATTTATCAAGGATAAGTGGGAGCCACAAGGGGTCTATAAGCTGATTGATGTTAAATTGTACCCGACCTACAACGAGGTTCTGGCCGACCTGAAAAACGGGAAGCTGGATCTGGCCTTTGTGGAAGGCGGGGTTTCCCTGGTTTACAAGAAAAAATTGGACATTCAGGACAGCTACGTATTGACAGGGTTCGATGTCTTTGGCTTTGCTTTCCCCAAAGGTTCACCCTTGCGGGATGATTTCGACCGCTATCTGGCCGAGCTGGGCCCGGAGAAACTCAAGGCCATCATCGACAAGTGGATGAAATAGAGGGGCGCAAACCGGCAAAATGACATTCTGGGACATCCTTATGGCTCTGGCCAAAGGCGCGGGATATACGATCCTGGTGACGATCGCCAGTATCGGAGCCGGCCTGACCATCGGACTGTTAATGGCAGTTTTGAGCAGATGGCAATGGAAGCCTGTCGCGCTTTTCCTTGCCGCGTATCTTCATGTATTTCGCTCGGTGCCCGTGCTGGTTCTCCTTTTCATCGTCTTTTTCGGTTTGCCGGGGATCGGCATCCGGATTCCACCGTTCACATCGATGGTCTTGAGTCTGGGTCTTGTCTCCGGAGCGTATCTCGCGGAAATATTCCGGGGGGCCATGTCTGCCGTTGATCGGGATGAAATCCTGGCGGCAGAAGCCATGGGCATGAACCGGATGCAAAGTTTTCTTTATATCATTCTTCCGCAAATGTTCAGAATGTCCATTCCGGGCATGATTAATGAATTTACCTCCGTTTTGAAGTACACGCCATTTGCCTACACGGTGGGAATACCCGAAATCATGAAAGAGGCGATGAGCCTTGCCGCCCTGACCTTACGGGGAGTTGAAATCTATCTGGCTGTCGGAATGATCTACTTTGTCATCTACAAGCTGTTTGTGATGTTTTTTATGGCCCTCGAGAAAAAATTCCGCATCCCCGGATTGGCCGCGGGATAAGAAAGAATAACCATGCCCCTGCTTGAAGTTAAAAATCTTGTGAAGAAATTTGACGATAAGGAGATCCTCAAAGGGATCAATCTGGAGCTCTCTGAAGGTCAATCCAAAGTCGTGATGGGCTCGTCGGGATGCGGCAAATCGACCCTGCTTCGCTGTTTAAATCTTCTCATCCAGCCAACTTCTGGAGAGATTATCTTTAAAGGAGAAAACATTACCCGGCAAGGTGTGGACGTCCGCAAGCTTCGCCAGGACATTGGATTTGTGTTTCAGCATTTTGCACTGTACCGTCATCTGACGGTACAGGAAAATATCACCCTCGGGCTTCGCAAGCTCAAGAAAATGCCGGCCAAAGCGGCTGCTGAAAAAGCCTTGTACGAGCTGGAACGCGTCGATATGGTCGAACACCGGAACAAATATCCCGCGCAACTTTCCGGCGGACAAAAGCAGCGGGTCGCCATCGTCCGGGCGTTGGCCATGGACCCTGCGGTGATTTTTCTTGATGAACCAACGTCCGCTCTTGATCCGCAAATGACGCGGGAGGTGGTCACGGTCATCAACAAGCTTTACCTGGACAACATCACCATGCTTTGCGTCACCCACGATGCCTTTCTGGCGAAGTACATTTCCGACAGCATCGTTTTTATGGATGAAGGGGTGGTTGTGGCGGAGGATATTGCCGAACGGCTCTTTTATGATCATCCGGATCCACGCGTCAGGCTGTTTTTCCTGAGCGTGATCGACCACAGGTGAACGGCATGGATACTTTAATCAAAGACCTGATCGCTTATTCTCCCCAGATCATGACCGGCCTGAAAAACACACTGCTCCTGATGGTCATCATGTCGGTTACGGGACTGATCGGCGGGGTTGCTGTTTTTTACCTGACGCTCAGCAAACACGAAACGTTACGAAAATGGACGGAACGTTACATCTCCTTCCTTATCGGAACGCCGCTCCTGGTCC
>CAYVFA010000035.1:0-2931 GCA_964450075.1 uncultured Smithella sp. | reverse complement strand
CGAAAATGGACGGAACGTTACATCTCCTTCCTTATCGGAACGCCGCTCCTGGTCCATCTTTTTCTGATGTATTATGGATTGCCGGAGTTCGGGATTCGTTTATCGGCATTCACCGTTTGCGTCATCGGCTTTACCCTGAATGTATCCGCTTATAACGCCCGGTACCTGATGACCGCTTATCACGGTTTGGACAAGATGGAACTGGAAGCCGCCCAAACCCAGGGCTTTACGCATCCTGAAATATTCCGTTTGATTATTCTGCCCCAGGTCATGCGCCTGTCCGTCCCGTCATTGACCAATCAGGTCATCCAGAATCTTAAAGATACTTCCGTCGCCTTCCTTATCCAGTTCCCTGATTTTTTTGCACAGATGCAGGAAATCGCTTCGACCAACTTCCAGTTTTTCAAGACTTACCTGACAGCCGGACTGGTTTATCTGGCACTGGTTTCGATCATTGTGGTCGCGGCGAGGCGACTGGAGCGTCACATCCGTTTGCCGGGTTTTCAGACCTGATCTTTTAGCCGTTTTTAGTTGATCCGACAGGACTGCGTCCCATGATGACGGGACTTCGAACGATAAGCATCTTTTGTATTGACACTCCCGGGGGTATCTCTTATAAGCGGTTGGCACAATATCAATCCAAACAAGGAGACAGCTCATGAAAAAATCAGTTGTTTTAATTATTCTTCTGGTGATTCTCTCTCTATGTATTTGCGGCTGCAGCAAAGAAGATTCTTCCCAAATTAAAGTCGGCGTCATTGCCGAACTGACCGGCGATATTCCTGCCGTGGGTGCCTCCTGCAAAAACGCGGCGGAAATGGCCGCAGCCGAAGTCAACGACGCGGGTGGCATTCAATTGGGTGACAAAAAATTTAAAATTAAATTAATCATCGAAGATAATGCCGGAAAGGCCGATCAATCGGCTTCCTCCGCACAGAAGTTGATTACGCAAAATAAAGTTCTCGCCATTATCGGTCCCAATGCCAGCCGCTACGCGCTGCCAGCCGCCGAAATCGCTGAAACCGGCAAAGTCGTTTTAATCACCCCCTGGTCCACCGCGCCGAAAGCCACGCTGGATTCTAAGACCAACGACTCCAAGAAATATGTTTTCCGCGCCTGCTTTATCGACCCTTTCCAGGGAGGGGTTGTGGCTAAATTCGCGCTCACCAATCTGAAGCTGAAAAAAGCGGCGGTCCTTTATGATGTGGCCTCCGAATACAACAAAGGCATCGCTGAAATCTTCAAGGAAGTTTATGAGAAAAACGGCGGCAAGGTCGTCGCGTTTGAAACCTATACAACCAATGATAAAGATTTTTCATCGCAGCTCACGAAGATCAAAAAGGCCGAACCGGACATTATCTTCCTGCCCAACTATTACAGCGAAGTGCCGCTGCAGATTCAACAGGCCAAGCGTCTGGGGATTACCGTCCCGTTTATCGGCGCTGATGCGTGGGGAAGCTCGGAGCTCATTAAACTTTGCGGCGCTGACTGCAACGACTATTATTTCAGCACGCATTACGCCGCCGACGCCGCAACGGAAACCACTAAAAAATTCATTGCGGGCTATCAGGCAAAGTACGGCGTCATCCCGGATGACGTGGCCGCCCTGACCTACGATTCATTCGGCCTTTTGCTGCAGGCGCTTAAAACTGCAGGAAAGAACGACCGGCAAGCCGTCCGCGACGCGCTGGCCAAAATTCCGCTCTATGACGGCGTCACGGGGAACATGCAGTTTAAGGAAGGCTCCGGCGACCCGATCAAAAGCGCCGTTATTTTAAAAATTAAAGATGGGAAGTTCAGTTGGTTTGCCAACGCCAAACCCTGATGTAAATATGGCTTATATTTTTCAACAAGCTTTAAACGCCCTGCAACTGGGCAGCATTTATGCGCTGATTGCGCTGGGCTACACGATGGTTTACGGCATTCTGACAATGATCAATTTCGCCCACGGCGATCTTTTCATGGTTGGCGCTTTTTTCTGCTTTATAATTGCCGTCTATCTCCATTTGTCCTTTGTTCCGACGCTGCTTTTATCCATGCTGGGCGTGGCTTTCCTGGGGGTGGTCATTGAGCGCTTTGCCTACAAACCGCTGCGCAACGCTCCGCGCGTTTCCGCTATTATTACCGCCCTGGGCGTCGGCCTCTTTCTGGAAAACTTCACGCTGGCGCTTTCTCCCTATCCCAAGCATATTCCGCCGCTCCTCACAAACGTCACCTGGACGGTCGGGTCACTTTCCCTTTCTTCCCTGCAGCTGATCGTTATTGTCCTTTCGCTGGTTTTGATGCTGATTCTGGATTTTATCGTGCAGCATACCAAAGCCGGCATGGCCATGCGCGCCATTTCGTGGGATAAGACCGTTGTCCCGCTGATGGGTGTATCGGTCAATAAAATCATCTCACTGACGTTTGCGATCGGCACCGGTTTGGGTGGCGCGGCAGGCGTCATGTATGGGCTGGCATATCCCGTCATTGATCCCTACATGGGCATCATGGTCGGATGGAAAGCATTTATCTGCGCCGTGGTGGGCGGCATCGGCAATATCCGCGGCGCCATGATTGGCGGTTTTATTCTGGGCGGGGTGGAAATTATGGTCGCCGCATTCTTCCCTTCCACCTATCGCGACTTTGTGGCTTTCACACTGCTTCTGATTCTGTTAATTGTCCGGCCCTACGGCATTCTCGGCAAACCTCATCCGCAAAAGGTGTAAGTATGTCCTCAGTCAAAACCGCCTGTCGTGCCCTGATGAAACACTGGCATACGCTTACCGACCGTAAATACTTTTGGCCGGTCTTCGTGCTGGCAGGTCTTGCCTTTTGTATGGCCATCGACACCTTCGACTTTGTGGATTTATACCTTCAACTGATTTTAATTTATGTGGGCATCAACATCATCCTTACCGTCAGTCTGAATCTGATCAACGGCTACATGGG
>CAYVFA010000034.1:9035-18555 GCA_964450075.1 uncultured Smithella sp. | reverse complement strand
GGTAGAGAAAAGAAAAGGAAAAAGAAAAAAGTTGACGATTTCCCGTCATTTAGATATGATCCGCCCGCTTTTGAATGGCGGATGCGCGGTTCATCAGGTATCTCAACACGAAAATACTTGTTTTGATTAATTAATTAATCGAACCGTTTCAGATAAAAGAAGCGTTGAATAAAATATCCGCAGGTGATATGTATCCGGCAGATTTCCGGGGTGTAATTGAATTTAGACAAAAAAGGATGTAAAAGATGACGACATTGTTAACGATTATCCATGTTTTAGCCTGCATTACCCTGATATTAATCGTCCTGCTTCAGGCAGGTAAGGGAGCCAATATGGGCGCTGCTTTTGGCGGATCCAGCCAGACGGTTTTCGGTTCCAGCGGCGCGGGTACTTTTCTTGGAAAAATGACAGCGGGGATAGCCATTCTTTTCATGCTGACATCCATTTCATTAACATACACTGCCTCAAGAAAAACATCCGGTTTGATGGATAAAGCATCGACGCCTGTCACCAGACAAGCGGTTCCCGTGGCGCCAAAATCCGCGCCGTTGCCCTCAGCACCGGCAACCGTGCCCGGTACGGCTAATACACCGGTGGCGCCGGCAGCGAAGTAAAATTTGTTCTTTTCATTCTTATTTTAATTGCTGCCGAAGTGGTGAAATTGGTAGACACGCCATCTTGAGGGGGTGGTGAGCACCGCTCATCCGGGTTCAAATCCCGGCTTCGGCACCATTAAATATCGCAGTTGCTGACCATGATTTCGGAATGATTCGCCTATGAAAGCTGATACAAAAACTGCGCGTCTGACCTCGCCACATCCTCCGTTGACCCTTGAAAATATACTCAAAAAAGCAGGTTCAAAATCTAAAGCAGCGTTAGAACAAAAAAAACCACAAACGGAATTTATTCTGATTGCGGCCGCGTCCGCCTCCCCGGCCCTGCGCGCCAAACTCCTTTCGCATGGTTTCAGCTTCAAACTGAAAGACGATTTTCTTCAGCGCCTGATTCAACTGGAACAAGAAAACCATCATTTAAAATCCCTGAGCGTTACAGACGAATTAACAGGTGTTTATAATAAACGTTTTTTCAGCAGACAATTAAAGGTCGAAATCGTTCGCACGCAAAGAACCGGTGAACCTTTCTGCCTGATTTTCATTGATCTGGATAATTTTAAAATCGTCAACGATACGCTGGGACATGCCAAGGGGGACGAGTTTTTAGTCAAAATGTGCTGTCAGATCAATTTGAATATCCGGCCCACGGATTTTGCCTGCCGTTTTGGTGGCGATGAATTTGCCATCATTCTGCCGGCCACTTCTCTGGTCGATGGCGTTAAAATCGCGAAACGCTGGCATGAGCTTTTTTTGCAGGTTGCAAAGGAGATGAATCTGCCGGTTTCCTCCTCCATCGGCGTCGATCAATTTAACGCGTCGAGTCAGCAAAGCGCGCAGGAATTTCTGCACCAGGTTGATCAGTTATTGTATAACGCGAAAAGAACAGGCAAAGGGAAGATTGCGCATCCCGATATTGCCACACCCGATTCCAAGGCGGTCACAAGGGAGGAAAGAGAACTTTTGTATCACATTTTTCAGCCCTCGGGGCACAAGCAACATCTACGCAAAAAGGACAAAGGAAAAAATTGAAAACAGCTCAAGAAACCATGATCGTATCGTTAACCAGCGGAAAAGGCGGCGTCGGTAAAACCTTTGTCAGCACCAATCTGGCCGCAACGCTCGTCAGGCAAGGCAAAAAGGTCCTGGTGGTTGATTGTGATCTGGGACTGGCCAATATTGATATCATGCTGGGCATCAATCCTGCGCGAACCCTCAAGGATGTTGTTTTTGGCGACCTCCATCTTCGGGATGTCATCATGCCGACGTCGGGGGGATTTGACCTGATCCCGGCCAGTTCCGGCATCCGCGAAATGGCGCAGCTTTTGTTTGAAAAAATTCAAACCATTAAAGAGATGATGCTGGAGCTTGACGGGTATGATGTGATCCTGCTCGATACGGGTGCGGGCATTGCAGAGGTTGTTTTGCAGTTCAATTTGCTGGCCCGGTACAACGTTATTGTGATTAACCGCGAACTGACCAGCCTGACCGACGCCTATGCGATGGTCAAGGTTATGTATCAGGTTTTTGGCAGGCAGTCTTTCGGCATCATCACCAACAATGTCGCAACCAGCCGGGAAGGCGCCTCCATCTTTAAAAATATCGATACCATCAGTCGTCGCTTTTTAGGCTTTCCGCTGACCTGGCTGGGTAATGTCAGACAGGATGATATGATTCCGCAATCCATTCTAAGACAGGAAATACCGGTCTGCAAGTTCCCCCGCTCACGCGTGGCGATTGATTTTATTGCCGTTGGCAAGGCGCTGATGGCCGGGAAATACCCAATCGTATAAAGTAAAATATCGTTTGACAACGATCATCCATCAACGATAATAAGAACAACATCAATAGGGAGGGTTATACCATGAAGAAATTTTTCCCGGCTGCATTCCTGTTTTTTCTACTCATTTGCGCATGCTCAGCGCCGCTGATTCATAAGATCAATTTCTCGAAGGATTTTGCTCCCGCCAAAGTGAATTGCATTGCCATCATGAATTTCAGCAAAGGAGATCAGGTGGCTGTTCATCCGGATATGCTGGCGGATAAATTCACGGCGGCACTGGTGGATTCCCGCTTCAAGATTGTTGACCGGACCGATACTAAAAAAATTCTGGAAGAGGCTAAATTTCAGTACTCAGGCGGTATCATTGACGAGAAAACCAAACAAAAATTGAAGCAGATTGGCGCGGATACGATCCTTACCGGAACCCTGCAAACTTATAACGAAGAAAAAAGAAACAATTTTACGCATAACGCCGAAGTTTATTTAATGGCGAAACTGGTGAAGGTGGAAACGGGGGAAGTCCTGTGGTCTGCTGAAATTCTTAAAAAATCAAAAGCTTCGAATGTGGGAGAAAAAAAGATTTTAAATGTGATTGACAGAGAGTCGGAAGCCGCTCCGGCGTCCAAATTGCTGGACGAAATTATTACAGAAATGGCGGATTCATTTAAGGAAAAAAAGAGCCTCACCGATAAACTTAAAATTTGGTAGGCAACGGTTGTGGCTTGCTTTCCTGCCGGACCCAATGCCATATCCAGTTTCCCGGACTATGCCCCTAACTGGAGAATTCGTTCCAGATCACTCCCGTAGCGTCTGTATTTTTCAGGAGACAAAATTTCCTGGAGATTCTCCTTGTTCTGCACCAATTCCGCCAGTGTATCATCCGGCAGAAACATAAACACCGCGCAATTGGCCTCTTTGGCGTGTTCAAAGCGCCACAGGTAAAGCTTTTTGAGGAGCTCTTTCTGGTCTCGGGCCAGCGTGTAATAGCCTCTGATCTTTGAATAACCGCGCCGGTCAAATACTCTTTCCTGCCAGTTGCAGGCGGCGATTTTTGCAAAAGCTTCCCGGGCAGCGCTTTCCAGCCCCTGTTCCTGCAGGGATGCCCGTTGTTTTTCGTAAAGCGCGGGCAGCAGGGTCACATCCTGGACTGCGTATTCCAGCTGTTCATCCGTCAATGGTCGGTGATCCCAGCGGGAACGCTGCATTTTCTTGCTCTTTTTCAATTCTACACCGAGGAATTCCTTAATCATTTTATCCAGCGAGAGCTGCCGGAATCCCAGCAGCATTGCAGCCCGGTGCGTATCAAAAATGTTTTGAAACTCGAATCCGTAGTCTCGCTTCAGCAGGCGGATATCGTTATCGGCCGCATGGAGAATTTTCACGACGGACTTGCTTTTAAAAGATCTGGCTAAAAATGAAAAATCAAGATCCGCCGTTGCATCCAGGACATAGGTTGTCGTCGGGGCGTAAATTTGGATCAAACAGAGTCTTTCCCTGAAATATCTGAATGAATCATATTCCGTATCAATGCCTAATATCGAAGCCTGGCGCAAGTGCTCGGCGGCGCGCCTGGCGGCTTCGGGCGAGTTCACCAGTAGCCAATCCGTATTCATGGAAAGCTACTTAACCGAAACGGGAATTTAATGCTATAAAAATGATGAACACGGGCTTCTGAACCCGTCTGCGATATTTGTCTATTTACTTAGTTTTATTGTGTTATTTTGCTTTACAAAAAATTAAGATGTGCTAGGCTTCGGTAGCTTATCGGAAAGGTATTCCGGGATATGAAAAAACCATGGTTATTTCTTATTATTGCAATATTTTTAGGGGGTTGTAATATGCAAAACAGATTTCTTTATTTCCCGAATGACGAAAGGCCGACACCCCAGATGCTGGCGGTGGAGAATCTGGCGCTGTGGCAGACATCCGGTGCCGACTACCGGGGCTTGATCTCAACCGGGAATGCTTCTGCACCCAGCGGAACGGTTATTATTTTTCACGGCAACGGCGGTACGGCGATTGATCGCGCATTTTATATAGAACCGATGGTCAAGCTCGGCTTCCGCGTTATTCTGGCTGAATATCCGCAATACGGGGGCCGTCCGGGTAAGGTGGGAGAAAAACCATTTGTTGCCGATGGCCTGGAATCGGTTCGCCTGGCCTATGAACAATTTGGAGAACCATTGTATATTCTGGGGGAATCGCTGGGCTGCGGTGTTGCCGCTTCTGTCGTCAAACAAACAACGACGCCCATTGCCGGGATCATGCTGATCACGCCCTGGGACACGCTGGCCTTGGTCGCCAAATCGCTGTTTCCCTTTTTGCCGGTTTCGCTGGTTCTGACCGACAAGTACGACAGTATTGAAAATCTGAGGAAGTTTCAAAGGAAGATTGCCGTGGTCGGCGCTGAACATGACGAAATACTCCCCATCAAACACGCCCGCAATTTATACGATAAGTTGCCGGAAGGCAGAAAGCGTCTGTGGGTTATTCGGGGCGCGGGCCACAACGACTGGCCGTCTTACGCCGACCCGTCTTTATGGAAAGAGATGACCGACTTTGTCAAAGTTGATAAAAAATGAAAGGATACCCTATGAGAAAATCAATATTTTTACTGACAGGCGCCCTTGCTGTTTTGCTGTGGCCTTTTTCGACATCCGCCCTGACACCCGAACAGGTGATTGAACTCAAGAAGGAAGGGGTAAGCGAAACGACCATTCAAAGGATGATCGAGCAGCAAAAAATGGAAAAAGATCCTTACGCCACCATGGGCGTGAAAGAGGTCAAAGATAAGGATGGCAATACGGTCATTATCCATTCAACCGGTGAAAACACCAGTGGTGCAACGGATGACGAAGAGGCGGCAAAAGTGGAGAAAGCCTGGGAGATGCTGCAAAACATGACGATTAAGCATAAAAGGTAAATAGCTTAAAGCAAATAACATGACACTTAGAAAGGGTTATCAACATGAATTATCCGGCAATTCCCCCGATTGACATAACGGCCGCAAAACAGGCGGAAATGCGACAAAGCAACTTGACCAAACCTGCCAAAAGTCTAGGTCGACTGGAAGAAATTTCCATTAGGCTTGCCGGGATGAAGGCCGAACCGTTTCCGTCTGTTACCCGTAAAGCGGTCATTGTCATGGCGGCTGACCATGGCGTTGTGCAAGAAGGGATCAGCGCCTATCCCGCCGAAGTCACACTGCAAATGGTGCTGAACTTCCTTTCGGGCGGCGCCGCCATCAATGTTCTGGCGCGTCAGGCCGGGGCTGACATGACGATTGTTGATATTGGCGTCGCATCCGATTTTGACCCGTCCCTGCCCGGACTGCTGCATCGTAAAGTGGCCCGAGGGACGCGCAATATGGCGAAGGGACCGGCCATGACCCGCAGTGAGGCCGAAAAGGCGCTGGCCTGCGGGATGGATGTGCTGGCGGAGGTCGCCGAAAAGGGCATTGATCTGATTGCCACGGGTGATATGGGCATTGGCAACACGACGCCGTCATCCGCCATTGTCGCCGTTATGACCGGTTTGCCGGTTGCCAGTGTTACCGGGCGCGGTACAGGGATTGACGAGGCCGGTCTGGCCAACAAGGTCAAGATTATTGAACAGGCTATTGCTGTCAATCAGCCCGATCCGAACGATGCTCTCGATGTGCTCAGCAAAGTCGGCGGATTGGAAATTGCGGGGCTGGCGGGTGTGATGATTGCCGCCGCCGCACGCCGTATTCCGGTTGTGGTGGATGGATTTATCTCAACCGCCGCCGCCATGATTGCGGTCGGCCTGGCGCCGGATGTGCGAAATTACCTGTTTGGCTCGCACCAGTCGGTGGAAATCGGCCATAAGGCCATGCACAAATACCTTGGCTTGACGCCGCTCCTTGACCTGAATCTGCGTCTGGGAGAAGGAACCGGTGCGGTGCTTGCATTTCACCTGATCGAAGCCTCGGCTCGCATCCTGCGGGAAATGGCGTCGTTTGACGAAGCCGGTGTCTGTGGGAAGGCTGAAGGCTGAAGGTGGAAGGAAAGATATGCGTAATTTGCGGACGGCTTTTGGATTATTGACCACGCTGCCTTTCGGCATGCCGGAAAACTGGCTGCCCGGTGACAGTGGCCGCGCCGGGATCTGGTATCCGCTGGTGGGGGCTGTTGTTGGCGGATTGATCTGGCTTAGCTTTCTTGCGCTGTGTCAGTTTTTTCCACCGCTCGTAGTGGGTGTGCTGACGGTTTTGGTATGGGTCAGTCTGTCGGGTGGACTGCATCTCGACGGATTGGCAGATTGCTGCGACGGCTTACTGTCTTCGAACACGCCAAAGCGACGGCTGGAAATCATGAAAGATCCCCATCTGGGCACGTTTGGCGGTATTGGCCTGCTGCTTTTGTTGCTGTCCAAAACTGCGGCACTGAGTTTGCTGACGGCTTCGAACGGTCTGGCTATTATTCTGGCCGCGACGGTCAGCCGCTGGTTAATCCTGCCTGCCTCGCTGCTGCCGCTTGCCAATCCTGGCGGCATGGGGGCTGATTTTGCAACAGGCTTCAGGCGCAGCGCCATATTGATTACGGCGATTTTACCGCTTGGCCTTGCTTTCCTGCTGGGGATGCAGGGTCTTTTTGCGGTTCTTGGCGCTCTGATCGCGGCTGCGGCTGTCTTGGGACTGGCCTGTAACCGCATTGGCGGTGTCACCGGTGATGTGTTCGGCATGCTGGTCGAAGTCTCCGAAACGGCGGTTTTACTAAGCTTCACCTTAGGTGGAAAATGACCCCGTATCCTTTTAGAGTGGGCACAACGTCCTATATTATCCCTGCCGATATTTTGCCCAATGTTCGTTATCTGGCGGGAAAAGTACAGGATGTTGAGCTGCTGCTTTTTGAAGTGGACGACGGCCCGAGCAGCCTTCCCGGAAAAGAACAGATTGCCCAGCTGGTCAGGATTGCTCACGACCATGACCTGACTTATACGATTCACCTGCCGCTTGATTTGCGCCTGGCCGACGACGGTTCTCCGCGCCATGCCTCAATGACGAAGGCCCGTCGTGTGATGGATTGCGCGCGCGATCTTGATCCCTGGGCTTACGTTTTGCATCTGGACGGAAAATCGGTTCGCAATGGTGCAGCGCTAGGCGACATGCAGCGGTGGCAGGAGCAGGCGGTCCAATCCCTGGAAATTGTTGGCCAATGGGCAGGCGGCGTGGAAAAACTGGCCGTTGAAAATCTGGAAGGTTACCCGCTGGATTTTTATCAGAAGGTTTTGGAGCGGATTGCGGTGAGCCGGACGGTGGATGTCGGTCATCTCTGGCTGGATGGTTATGACCCGGTTGTGTATTTACAAAACGCCCTGCCACGCACACGCGTTATTCACATCCACGGCATCGATGGCCGCGATCATAAGTCTCTGGCGCACGTTCCAGCCCAATGGTTGCGTGCCGTGCTGGATGAACTTGTCCGTTTTGGCTATCGCGGCGTATTGACGGTAGAGGTGTTTTCCGAGGATGATTTTCTAACCTCGCTGGCGGCTATTAAAGCAATTTTGAAAGGAAACCATTTATGACTCCTGAAATCCCCGCAAACGGTCTGACGCTCATTTTGGGAGGAGCCCGCAGCGGAAAAAGTTCTTTCGCCGAAAACATTGCGCGCGAAGGGGGAAAATCCGTCCTTTTTGTTGCCACAGCGACAGCCGGTGACGAAGAAATGGTCAGGCGCATCCGCAATCATCAGGCCTCGCGGCCCGCCGATTGGCAGACGCTCGAAGTGCCGCACGACATCGGCAGTCATCTTGCCCCGCCTGTTGCCTCCGTGGTGATTGTCGATTGCATAACGCTGCTGGTCAGTAATATCCTCTTATCGCTGCCGGAAAACACCCCTGAGGAAGTCGTCCTTAATCAAATTAAGCTCGAAATTGATGACCTGACAGCCGCGCAGATCAGATGCGGCGGCCAGTGGCTTGTCGTCTCCAACGAAGTCGGCCTGGGCCTTGTCCCACCCTATCCACTGGGCCGCGTCTATCGCGATGCGCTGGGTTTTGCCAATCAATCTCTGGCACGAGCCGCAAGCCGCGTCATCCTGATGGTGGCCGGAATTCCGATGCTGGTCAAGTAGCGACTTGGATGGAAGGGCATGTAATTGATTTATTTTGTTTTCTGCTATATTTACGAAAACATTAAAATACTCTGATCATTAAATAAGAATACAAAGGAGCGCGAAAAGTGAGACAGAAAGTTACAGTAGTGGGAGCGGGCAATGTCGGAGCGACGGCCGCACAGAGACTGGCGGAAAAAGAACTGGCCGATGTTGTGCTGATCGACATCATTGATGGCGTGCCGCAGGGTAAGTCGTTGGATTTAGCCGAGGCCGCGCCGATTGAGAAACACGACGCGCACATAACAGGCGCAAACGCTTATGAGGCTTCGGCCCATTCCGATATCGTCATTATTACGGCGGGAATTCCCCGCAAACCGGGCATGAGCCGTGATGACCTTCTGGCCACCAACCGTGGCATTATGAAAAACGTGGCAGGGCAGGTTGCCAAATATTCGCCCAATGCCATTCTGATCATTGTCAGTAACCCCCTTGATGCCATGTGTCATGTGGCGATGGAGGAAAGCGGTTTCCCGAAAGAGCGTGTCATCGGTATGGCCGGTGTTCTGGATTCCGCACGGTTCCGCGCTTTTATTGCCATGGAACTGAATGTTTCGGTGGAAAATATTCATGCGCTCGTGCTGGGCGGCCACGGGGATACGATGGTACCGCTGCCGCGCTTTTCCACCGTGGCGGGTATTCCGATCACAGAGCTGATGACACCTGAACGTATTGATGCTCTGGCCACACGGACACGAAGCGGCGGCGCGGAAATTGTCGGACTCCTGAAAACAGGCAGCGCCTACTACGCGCCGGCTTCGGCGGCAGTCGAAATGGCGGAATCCATCCTGAAAGACAAAAAGAAAATTCTTCCCTGCGCCGCTTATCTGGAAGGTGAATACGGCATTTCCGGTCTGTTTGTCGGTGTGCCGGTCAAACTGGGTAAAAATGGTGTTGAGCAGATTATTTCTCTCCATCTGACAGCGGAAGAGAAAAAAGCGCTGGACAAGTCCGCGGCTGCCGTGCAGGAACTGGTGGACGCGATGAAA
>CAYVFA010000034.1:0-8935 GCA_964450075.1 uncultured Smithella sp. | reverse complement strand
AAAAGCGCTGGACAAGTCCGCGGCTGCCGTGCAGGAACTGGTGGACGCGATGAAAGGAATGTCATGAAACGTAAAATTATCAAAATTGATGAGGAAAAGTGCACTGGCTGCGGCTTGTGTGTTCCGGGCTGCCATGAAGAGGCCATCAAAATCATTGACGGCAAAGCTCGTCTGGTGAGCGATGTTTTTTGCGACGGGTTGGGCGCGTGTCTCGGCGAGTGCCCCGAAGGCGCTCTGACGCTTGAAGAACGAGATGCGGACCCTTTCGATGAAAAGCTGGTGATGGAAGCCATTGCCAAGAAAAAGCTTGATGACATTCAGTCGCATCAAAGCCCGGGCTCGCCGGCAAATCTCCATGTCATGAGTCCCGGGGGAGGCTGCCCCGGTTCTGCCCACGCCGCCTTTGAAAGAAAGGCTCAGGCTGTTTCCGGCAAAACGCAATCAGGAGAACAACCGTCTGAGCTGACGCACTGGCCGATTCAACTGCATCTGGTCAATCCTGCCGCCGATTTCTTTCGCGGCAAAGATGTCGTTCTGGCAGCGGACTGCGTGGCTTTTGCCGCGGGCGATTTTCATTCCCGTTTTCTGAAAGGCAAGACCCTGGCCATTGCCTGCCCCAAATTGGATGACGGGCAGGATGAATATATTGAAAAAATCCGCCGCATGGCGGATGAGGCTAAAATCAATACGCTGACAGTTGTTATCATGCAGGTGCCCTGCTGCCGGGGGCTGATGCAGATTGCCCAGGCCGCCCTGCAAAAAGCGGCCAGAAAAGTGCCGCTGAAAGCGGTTGTCGTCAGCATTCAGGGCGACGTGCTTTCCGAGGAATGGGTGTAAGGAACAAACGGTTCAGGGGTTCAACGGTTCGTGCCCCTGCGGGGTGCAAGTGGGAGGTTTGTATGCCTTTTTTTGCTGCGGATGATGGTGTTCGTTTGCATTATCAAATTCACGGCGCTGGAAAACCGGTTGTGTTGATTCATGGCCTGACGGCCAGTTCCCTTTTTTTCCGCAAGCAGATCCCCGAACTGGCTAAACACTTTCAGGTTATCGCACCCGACTTGCGCGGCCACGGGGAATCGGAAACTCGCAGCGACCATCTGACGCTTTTACGCCTGGCCCAAGACTTAAAAGGGCTTCTCGACGGGTTGAATATTGCTCAAGTGTCTTTAATCGGCTGGTCCATGGGCGCTCATGTTATTTTCGAATATATTAAAAATTATTCCTGCAATATGATTGATAAAATCGTTATCATCGACATGACCCCGAAGCTACTTGCGTCCGACGACTGGCATTACGGTCTGCCCGGTGTTTTCAGCCGCAAGCCCGGTGACTTCGGTCAGGCGGATAATCTTTATCTTTTATCCATCATGCTCAATGACTGGGAGGCCTACAGCAAAGTGGTCGCCCAGCGGATTTTAAGCAAGTCGCTGTACAACGAAAAAATGGAATTTAATGCTACCGCTGATTTCAAAGGCAAAGGGGATCTGCCCTGGCTTTATGAAGAAGCGAGAAAGAACAAAGCCACGGTGATCGCGGCGTTTTGGATTGCCATGGCGATGCAGGATTACCGGCCGCTTTTAAAAAATATCACGGTGCCCTGCCTTTTGACTTATGGAAAGGAAAGTAATTATTATCCGCCTGAAAATTGCGACTATATGCAAAAGCAGATACCCGATGCCCGGGTGATCCCATTTGAAGGATGCGGGCATGCCCTGCACATCCAGGATCCGGAATTGTTCAACAACGCGGTGCTGGCATTTCTACTGCCGGGCTTTTCTGCGGGACAACGCCAGTAATACGCCGCCCAGTCCAAAGGTAATGGCAAAAACTTTGATCACCATTCCGATGTAGAAGGGTAGAAAGCCCAGAAGCCACAGCAAACATAGGCCCACCAGTGTTTCTTTAATCAGTGATTTTTTATAGCCGGGGAAGATTCTGGTGATGACAAAATTACCCAGGAGTGAACCAAACGCGATAAAACCGACAATCGCCGCCAAAAGCAGACAGGTAAACGCCAGCGGTATTAAAAAGATGCCGATGATGGATATGGCCAGCAGCATAAAGAAGGGCACAATCATCAGGGTCGCCAGAAAGCCCCAAAAAAACGATTTGACCATGTTGGCCTGAATCGCATTGGCAATGAGGGCCAGAGACCTGGGGATCAGCAACGCCATCATCAACGCGATCATCAGGATAATGGCGAAAAAACAAAGGGAAATGACGCTTAAAATTAAGGCCCAGCCTTCTGATTCTCCCCGCAGGGCCGAGGCAATAGATGCGGACAGGGTGGATGCGTTTATTTCTGTAATATCACCGAAAACCATGGCGCCACTGCCTCTGGCCACGACACCGCCGATGACGATCACATTGCCCCGGACAACGGCTTTATTGGTCAAAACCACAGAGCCGGCAATCGCCAGAACCGTTTGTTCAACCAGTCCGTTCACCGTGATCTGCCCGCCAACAGAGACAACATTGTCCACCGTTTGCTCCTCTGTTATCGTGATATCTTGGCCGGCTTTGAAAATGTTATCGGCCTGAGCGGGTGGCGATAGAAGAAGGGTCAGCGCGACGACAATGACGGCGGTCCATTTCAATCTCATTAATCAGCCTTCAATTCTGATGTTGCATTGTTCCGCGTCATGAATTTATGCCGGACATACGCTATAAAACCCGGCATGACGGAAATGATAATGATGGCCAAAATAACAATCGTAAAATTTTTCTTAACAGCCGGAATATTGCCGAAATAATAACCGCCCATTAGAAAAATGCTTACCCAGGAGATTCCACCGATGACATTGTATAAGATGAATTTCGGATAAGTCATGGCTCCGACGCCCGCCACAAAAGGAGCAAAAGTGCGGATAAACGGCATAAACCGGGCGATGATGATGGTCTTGCCGCCATGCTTTTCATAAAACTCATGCGTTTTGATCAGGTATTTTTTTTTGAAAAACCGGCTGTCTTCATAGTGAAAAACCTTGGGGCCGATGAAGTGACCAATCGAATAATTGACCGTGTCTCCGGCGATTGCGGCAATGCAAAGTGTAATCAGTAACACTTCAATTTGCAGCGCACCCAGCGCGGCCAGTGTGCCCAGGGCAAAAAGCAGGGAGTCCCCCGGCAGAACGGGCGTCACCACAAGGCCCGTTTCGCAAAATATAACAAGAAATACGAGCACATAAGCCCATATGCCAAAACTTGAGATGACTAACGGCAGATACTTATCCAGGTGGATGAAGAAATCTATAAAATAAAGGATGATGTCCATAATAATTCTGTGCCCGTTTCAGAAAAAATTTTCAAATTCTGAGAGACACCCTATATAGGGTTAAAGGGGTGAGTGTCAACATGAAAAAGATCAATGGTCATAAGGGGAATGCCAGGGTGATCACAAAGCGGTACGGGCTTTTCCCAATAAAGCGCCATCTGAATTTTGACGGTTGTTTTTGGGGAGTTATGCGGTAGCTGAAGAATAGTGCCTTAGTTGAAATAGTAGGCCATGTGGGTAACCTGAAAGATAAGCTGGGGATATTGCTTTTTTGATACTTCTTCAAATCCCATTTTTTCATACCAGTCCTGCAATTCCTGATGCTCGGCAATAATGCCGACTTGCAGACGATAGGCATGGAGCTGCCGGGCATGGGATAAGACATGCTCCACCAGCGCTTGGCCAAGCCCCTGTCTGCGCTCTTGCGGCAGTACGGCCAGACGCTCCAGATAACAGACCTCATCGTTTATTTTTTCCAGGGCGGCACACCCGACCGGCTCACCGTCATTTTCCAGAATATAATAGGTGACGCCGCGATCGATCTCACCTCGCAGCCACTCGGGGCGGCAATTGGAAGGATGCGTCGGGCTGTTTTGCGGCGTCAGACCGAATCGTTCGGCCACATCGAGAAAGGAATCCTGGATGATCAAAACGAGGATATCGATGTCCGCTTTCGTTCCGACGCGAATATGATGGGTCATTGTTCAATCTCCAGATATTTTAGCGTCTATCTGAATTTTCGGCGGCGCATCCAAAAACTTCTTAACGGAGCAGGATTGGGCAACCCTGACAATTTCCGTTTTGTATTGTTCGGGAAAATCCGGCGGCAGATGGATGTCAATCGTGACTTTCTCGACAACAGGTATTTTGTCGTGACGAACAACGGTTTGTGTCAAGGATATGTTGTCTGTTGGAATAGACCGCGATTGGCAGAATGTTAAAACATGAAACCCCGCGCACATTCCGATGGAGGCTAAAAACAATTCAAAAGCCGTCGGCGCAGTATTGTCGCCGCCGGTGCTGACCGGCTGATCCGCGCTGATCGTAAAATCATGAAAATGCGCATCAACCTTTTTATTGCCCTGAAATGTAATATCAAATTTCGTTTCCATGCTTAATGACCTGTCAGCAGTTTTTCCAGTTCCGGAAATACTTTGCTTAGATTCGCAGGTTCGGTGCCGCCGGCCTGGGCCATGTCGGGGCGGCCTCCGCCTTTTCCTCCGACAAGCGGGGCGAGTTCCTTGATGATGTTGCCGGCATGGTATTTCGAGGCGAGGTCTTTGGTGACCATGCATAAGAGCAATGCTTTATCGTCGGCCTTGCTGCCCAGCAGGATAACACCGGATGCCATTTTGTCGCGCAGCTTGTCGCCGAAGTCGCGCAGCGTCTTGGCGTCGGCAATATTTACTTCCGCAGCCAGCACCTTGACGCCGCCGATTTCCTTTGCCTGACTCAGGAGATCGCCGGAATCTTTGGCGGCAAGTTTTCCTTTGAGGGCTTCGATTTCTTTTTCCAACTCACGCGTCTGCTTGATAAGTTTTTCGGTGCGGTCATAAACTTCCAGTGCGCCAGCTTTGAACAATCCAGCCGTGCGTTTTAACTCTGATTCAGCGCTCTGCAAATGCGCGAGCGCTTCCTTCCCGGTGACGGCTTCAATTCGACGCACACCTGCCGCAATGGCTGATTCATGGACCACTTTAAGTAAACCGATATCGCCGGTACGAGTAACATGCGTACCGCCGCAAAGCTCCATGCTCATCTCACCCATTTTCACGATACGGACGGTCGCGCCGTATTTTTCATCAAACACAGCCGTTGCGCCTGTTTTGAGCGCATCTTCCAGCGCGCAGACTTCCGTCCGGACATCCAGATTGCGGCGAATGATGTCGTTGGCAATGTCTTCCACCCGCTGCATTTCCTCGTCGCTGATTTTGGAAAAATGGGTAAAGTCAAAACGCAGACGTTCGGCATTAACCAGTGACCCGGATTGCTTGATATGATCCCCGAGGACGGCCTTAAGCGCGGCCTGCAAAATATGCGTGCCGGAATGATTGGCGGCAATGGCTTTTCGTCGATCCTGATCGATGACCAGCCTTGCTGTTTTGCCGATTTTTATTTCGCCTGCCCGGACAACGCCTTTATGCACAAAGAATTTGTCGATGGGTTTCTTGGTGTCCAAGACGGTAAAGTTGAAATTCTGCCCTTCCAAATATCCCGTATCGCCTGCCTGTCCGCCGGATTCGCCGTAAAAAGGCGTTGTGTCCAAAACGATTTCAGCCTGCTGGCCTTCCATGGCCTTGTCCGCCGGTTTGCCGTCCACAAAAATAGCCGTTATGCGGGCCGCATCCTTGCTGAGAGCATCATAACCGCAAAACTCCGTGATGATGCCGGAACTTGAGGATTTGAGATAGCATTCGGCGACGGCTTCTTCGCCGCTGCCCTTCCAGGCGCCGCGCGCTCTTTCCCGCTGCTGCTCCATCTCGGCTTCAAACCCTTCGGTGTCGAGCGTTATATGGTCTTTTTTAATAATGTCCGCCGTTAAATCGACAGGGAAGCCAAACGTATCGTAGAGTTTAAAGATTAATGCGCCGGGTAAAATGGATTTGCCCGCATTTTTCAGCGCTGCCGTTTCTTCCTGCAAAATGCGCAGGCCCGCGTCAAGCGTTTCCATAAAACGCTGCTCTTCGTTGAGGATGACTTTGGTAATGAAAGAGGCTTTCTCTACCAGATCGGGGTAAACACCCTTCATCATATCGATCACAACCTGGGCGCTTTCGTTCAAAAACGGTTTGTTGATGCCCAGCATTTTCCCGTGACGCGCGGCGCGACGCAGAATTCTTCGAAGCACATAACCGCGTCCATCATTGGCGGGCATAATTCCGTCGCCGATTAAGAAGGTTACCGCCCTGCTGTGATCGGCAATGACCCGGATGGAGACATCGTTCTCCGCGTCTTTGCCGTAGGTTTTGCCGGAAGCCTTTTCGACAAAGCGGATAATCGGCGTAAACAGGTCGGTATCATAATTACTGGTGACGCCCTGAATGACGGCGGTGAGGCGTTCGAGTCCCATGCCGGTATCAATGCTGGGCTTGGCCAGCGGTGCCAATTTTCCTGTCTCATCGCGGTCAAACTGGGTGAAAACATTATTCCAGATTTCCAGATGGCGGTCGCAATCGCAATAGACATCGCATTCGGGTCGTCCGCAACCCGTGCCTTCGCCTTGATCGTAAAGAATTTCAGAGCAGGGGCCGCAGGGGCCGGTTTCGCCCATCATCCAGAAATTGCTTTTTTCTCCCATGCGGACGATGCGCTCTTTGGGTACCTTCATCTTTTCATGCCAGATCCGGAAAGCTTCGTCGTCATTTTCAAAAATGGTGATCCAGAGCTTTTCTTTGGGCAGTTTCACAACATCAATCAGATATTCCCATGCCCACGCGATGGCATCTTCCTTGAAATAATCACCGAAGGAAAAATTGCCCAGCATTTCAAAAAAAGTGTGATGGCGGGCGGTCACGCCCACATTTTCCAGATCGTTGTGCTTGCCGCCGGCGCGCGCGCATTTCTGGCAGGTGACGGCCCTCGTATAGCCGCGGTTTTCCAATCCTAAAAAAGCATTTTTAAACTGAACCATGCCCGCATTGGTAAAAAGCAGTGTGGGATCGTCTTTAGGAATGAGCGATGAACTCGTAACCCGTGTATGCCCTTTGCCCTCAAAAAATTTTATAAAACTTTCCCGTATCGCATCGCCCGTCTTAACCATCTGTTTCTTCCTCCGCTGCCTTCCCCAATTGATTTAAGATCAAGCCCGGCGGAAAACCCCGTCCCATCAGGCTTTGAAATATTCTCTGCTTTTCTTTAATGTCCAAAGCAGCCGTTTTCCTTCTGGCCGCTTTCTTTTTAATCAAAATCGCAATGGCGTCTTCTTCCGCCAGCTCGCACCTGGCATGCGCGATGGCGTCGTCAATCAACAGGGCCGCGATACCTTTTTCGTGCAAACTGGCGATAATTTTCCGATTCCCCCAGAGTTTATTGACGGCCAGATTGCGCGCCCACCCGCGCGCAAAAGACGCGTCATTCAGATACTTCAAATCGTGGAGTTTTTCCAGTGCTTCTTTAACGACAACTGCGGGAAAACCTTTTTCCCGCAGCTTTTTTTCCAATTCTTTTTCCGAATGCGGCCGAAGCGACAAAAGCCGATACGCTTTTTGCTTGGCGGCCGTCAGATCCAGTGCTTTCACGCTATTCTTCCGGTTCTTTGGCAACAATACCCAGTTTGTCGCGGACATCGTTTTCGATGGCCGCCATAACATCTGGATTTTCTTTAAGGAAAACCCGGGAATTATCGCGTCCCTGTCCCAGCCGGTCGCCCTTGTAAGAATACCAGGCGCCGCTTTTTTCAATGATGCCGTTTCCCGCCGCCAGATCCAGCACGTCGCCTTCACGCGAAATGCCTTCGCCGAAGATGATGTCAAATTCCGCTTCCCTGAAAGGAGGGGCCATTTTGTTTTTCACGACTTTGACTTTGGTCCGGAAACCGATGACATCCTGGCCGTTTTTGATGGAGGTCATTTTGCGGATGTCGAGGCGCTGCGACGAATAGAATTTCAGGGCATTGCCGCCGGTGGTTGTTTCGGGATTACCGAAGAAGACGCCGATTTTCATGCGCAGCTGATTGATGAAAATAACGGTCGTTCTCGATTTGCTGATCGAGCCGGTAAGTTTACGCAGAGCCTGCGACATTAATCTGGCCTGAAGGCCCATCTGGGCGTCGCCCATTTCGCCTTCCAGCTCGGCCTTGGGAACCAGCGCTGCCACGGAGTCAACCACCAGAACATCCAGGGCGCCGCTTCTCACCAGTGTCTCAGCGATTTCCAGAGCCTGTTCTCCCGTGTCCGGCTGCGAAATCAGGAGTTCGTCCGTATTCACACCGATATTCTTGGCATAAGTCACATCCAGAGCATGTTCGGCGTCGATATAAGCAGCAATGCCACCCTTCTTCTGGGCTTCCGCGACAACGTGCAATGCCAGCGTGGTTTTTCCGCCGGATTCCGGCCCGTAAATTTCGATGACACGACCGCGCGGAACGCCGAACGTTCCCAGTGCGATATCGAGGCTCAGCGACCCGGTAGATATGGCCGGGACATCGGCCACACGATCCGAGCTGCCCAATTTCATGATTGAGCCCTTGCCGAACTGTCTTTCAATCTGCGTGATTGCCAAATCCACCGCTTTCGATCTGTCCATATCTGCACACATAATAAGATAACCTCCTTCAAAATGGTTTAATTAATTTTTTTACTTCTTCATATCCTTGTCATTCCCGAGTAGGCGGGAATCCAGTACTGTTTATTGTTGATAGTTATTCTTCCATATAAGGTTTTACGAGCGAATCAAATTCCAATCTGTTTTTGCATTCCTTGTTTGAAACCATAAAAACACAATTTGTCTCTTTATCATTCATAAAGAAAAACCCGTATTCCCGATTTTCATTAATATCAAATAGAGCTTCCCTTAGTTCTGGATTCCCGCCTGCGCGGGAATGACAACAAAGTTTTCTACATGATCATCCTTTGTGCGGGAACGTTGCCAGCCTTGTATAAATGGCTCCCTGCGGCGTCAGTTTGCTTTGAAACAGAATCAATTCATGGCAGATGAATTCCC
>CAYVFA010000033.1:8528-18578 GCA_964450075.1 uncultured Smithella sp. | reverse complement strand
CGTACACCTACTAGACCCTGAACCTAGCGCGTCTACCAATTCCGCCACTTCGGCACGAGAAAAGTGACTATACTGAACGACGGCATCTTGTCAAGTTAAAATGAACTTGAATTTAACACCCAAAATGCTATGTTGCATCGTTATTGAATGAAGTGGTGGAAAAAAAGATCATGATTGTTTTTGAAGGAATTGAATCGATTACCAAAGATTTCCGGGGGGCATTGGTCACCATCGGCAATTTTGACGGTGTTCATCTGAGCCATCAGCATATTTGCCGCAAACTGGCGTCCGAAGCAAAAAGCGCCGGAAAAAAGTCTCTGGTGATTACCTTTGACCCGCATCCCAAGATGATTCTTCATCCGAATATCAGGCCCTTTTACTTGATTACCACGCGGGCCGAAAAGATGGATTTGCTGGCAAGTTGCGGCGTCGATGCAACGGTCATCATCACCTTTGACGGGCATTACGCCAGAACAACCGCTGAGCAGTTTGTGCAGGATTTTTTGTGGAGCAAACTGGCCATTACTAAAATTATTATCGGCCATGACTACACGTTCGGCCAGGCCAGACAGGGTAATGACGCCTACCTGAAGACTCAGGGACGCAAACTGGGTTTTTCGGTGGAAGTCATCAAGGCGTTTAAAATCGATGATGAGATCGTCAGCAGCACACTGATCCGCAATTACATTCTGGCAGGCGATGTCCGGACGGCCGCCAAGTTAATGGGACGGCATTATAATGTTGCGGGCGCCGTAGGTAGCGGAGCAGGACGCGGAGCAGGCCTGGGGTATCCCACCGCCAATATCGCACCGGAAAAGGAACTGCTACCGCCGCCCGGTATTTATGCGGCATTTGTTACAGTCGATGACCACCAATACATGGGGGCGCTCAATATTGGCGCAAAACCGACTTTTGAAGATTACACATCCACGTTTGAGGTATTCCTGCTGGATTACACAGGAGACCTGCGCGGGGAAAAAATTAATGTGCTTTTTGTGGAGAAATTGCGGGACATTGTCAAATTTGACGGTCCCGAAAGTTTGAAGCGGCAGATCGCGCTGGATGTGGAAAAAACGAAGGATATTTTAAAATCAAACAAATAATTTTGGAGGAAACATTTTTATGTTAAAAATTGCCATTGTGGGCGCAACCGGCATCGTCGGACAGCAGGCGATTGTCAGTTTACTCGGACATCCCTGGTTTAAAATAACCAAACTGGTTGCCTCGGAGCGCTCAGCGACCAAAAAATATATCGATGCGCTACGAGATGCCAACGGCTCTATCCGCTGGTGGTGCACGGAAGAGCTGCCTGCGGACATCGCGAACATGATTGTGGAAGAAGCGGCCAGTTTCGATCCGACATCCGTTGATATTATTTTTTCGACGATGGATTCAGGTCCCGCCAAGGAACTGGAACCGAAATACGCCAAAACGACTCCGGTCATCAGTACCGCTTCCGCGTTTCGTTATGAAGCCGACACCCCGATTCTGGTGGGCGGCGTCAATATGGAGCATGCGGCGCTTCTGGCGGTTCAGCAAAAAAATCGTGGCTGGAAGGGATTCATTTCGCCAAAATCCAACTGCACCATCGCGGGGCTGGTGGTTTCGCTAAAACCGATTCTGGACAACTTCGGCGTTAAACAGGTCATGATGACCTCGCTGCAGGCCATGTCCGGCGCGGGCCGCACCCCTGGTTTATCCGCCATGGATATGATGGAGAACGTTGTTCCGTATATCGCGGGTGAAGAACCAAAAGTCGAAACCGAACCGCAGAAAATTTTGGGAAAATTTACCGGCAGCGCGATTGAAGACGCGAAATTCGGTATCACCGCCGCCTGCAACCGTGTGCCAGTGCTCGATGGCCATCTGGTGTGTGCTTTTGTCCAGACCGAAAAACCCTGTACACCGGAAGATGTGAAAAGGGTCATGATGGAATACGGCAGGGATTTTGCAGAGTTGCATCTGCCCAGTTCACCCGCGCATTTGATTGACGTCACCGATGATCCGTTCCGCCCGCAACCGCGCGTGGATCGCGACAAAGGCGGCGGCATGACCGTCACCGTGGGTCGTATCCGCAAGGATCCGATCATTGAAAACGGCATCAAGTATGTCTGTCTGGCGCACAACACCAAACTGGGCGCAGCCAAAGGCGCTCTGCAGACGGCGGAGTATCTGGTGAAAAATTATCTGAAGTTAGTCTAGACCTTTCAACTGAGGCGGCGGCGCGCAATCTTCATGCGCCGCTGCCTTTTTGTATTTTTGCAAATATCATTGATCTTCGGAAGGCCGGAAATTACGAGCAACCGAACACCTCGGCCATGATTTCAGCCAGTTTCTCCAGCGTGTAGGGTTTTTGAATAAAGGCATTCACCCCCTGTTTCAGGGCAAAGCTCACCCGTTCATCCTGTTTGAAACCCGATGCCATGATGACCTTCACCCCAGGGTCAATTTCTTTCATTTCCAGATAGACCTGCTCTCCCGATTTTTTGGGCATGACCAGATCCATCAGGACCCCTTTGATTTCCGCATGCTGCTGCTTAAATATCTGGATGGCTTGTAAGCCGTCGGACGCGAGCACCACGTCATAGCCGCATTTTATGATGATGGTGGACGCGGCCTGTCGCATAATCTCTTCGTCGTCCACTACAAGAATGGTTCCCCTGCCCTGAGGCAGCTCGAAATGTTTCTCGTCTGCCACCGCCAGTTCAGCGCCATGCAGGACGGGAATATAGACATCAAAGGTCGTACCCATGCCGATTTCGGAGTAAATGTTGATGAATCCTTCGTGCTGATGAACAATATTGTAAACCATCGAGAGGCCAAGACCCGTCCCTTTCCCCTTTTCCTTAGTTGTAAAAAACGGGACGAAAATCTTCGATATCGTTTGCGGATTCATGCCGACTCCCGTATCCTGAACGCCGACTTTCCAGTAGTCGATCTGTTTGGCCTCGGGACGGATGTTGCAGAAATCCGTGTCGGCCCGGACTTTGTCCAGGCTGACAGTCAGGACGCCGTTTTTCGGGTCTCCTTCGGGGCGCATGATCGTCATGGCATGACCGGCGTTGACGCAGAGATTCAGGAGGACCTGTTCCATATGGGTGGCATCGGCATACACCATGGCCTTTTCCTCGGGAAGATGGATCTGGATTTTGATGGATTTGTCAAATGTGCTTTTACAGATATTAGAAACATTCAAAATGGTGTTATTCAGATCGATGGGAGCAAACCGGGTTTCCTGTTTGCGAGACAAGGTCAGAAGCTGCTGCACCATGTCCACGGCCCGTTGTCCCGCCTTGTCCATGATATTCAGCCATTTGATCAGCTTTTCCGGCTCGAGCTGTTTACCCTTCTGAACTTCAAATTGCAGGATGGACAAGGTGCTGACAATCCCTCCCAGCACATTGTTGAAATCATGCGCCAGCCCGCCGGCCAACGTGCCGATCGTGTCCATTTTTTGCGCCTGAATAAGCTGTTCCTCCAGGACTTCTCTTTCCATGTCAGAAAGTATTCGTGCGACATGATCCGCAAAGATCACGGCAAATCCGATCTCGTCTTCCTCCCAGATTTTTTTATCCGTACTCTCCAGGGATACAATGCCCACGACCTTGCCTTTGAGCACAATGGAAACAATGAGCACGGACTTGATACCGGCGGATTGAAAATATTTTCCATCCAGCCCGGCCACAAAATCGGTCTGCTGTGTAATCCTTTGCGTGTTGACAGCTCTGAAAAACTGCGGGCAATCTTCTTCACGCAGGACGATATCCGAAAGATGTTTTTTATCCGAGGCAATAAAGATGTCGATCGCTTTGAGGATATTCCCACTGTTTTCCAACTGCCATATCCCGCAGCGGGAGACCTCCAGAGCAGCCATAGCGTTTTCGGAAAACACATGAAAGACGGCGTCGATGTTCTGGTGGGTTTCGTTGCTGGTCAGGCCGAATTCTGATGAAGCCTTGAGCTGCTTGGCCAACCGGTTTTTAGACTGGAGGAGGGTGCGTTCTGAAACCGCGAGGTTAAAGACATTCTGAACCAAGCCTTCAGCATATTCATTCAGTTGTGAAGAAATCTGTTCAAACTCGGCCCTGCTTTTGGCATGCAGGACGATCAGATCACCATCTTGGTCGTAATGCACATGAAGATGGTACTTGTTATTGTTTATCTTGACCTTAACAGGCGCGACTGTCGGACTGGCAACGCAGCTGGATATTCTCTCTTCCAAAGTTACTCTGTCTTTACCGGAGCCGCAGATATAGGGCAGAACGTCGTCAAGCTTTCGGATGTCCGGAATGGCAAACATCTCGCGGAAGGCGTTGTTCAGCAACACATCCTGCGTGCCCGGATCCATAATCAAAAGCGCCTCGATCGGGTCGTTTTGAAGGAAGTACAGAGAAAGGTCACGTTTTGCCGTCATACATCACTCCATCTGAATCATCTGCTTGAAGTTGTCGCCTTGTTTGCCGGTTCATCCTATCCCGATGGCCGACCGTTCACTCCCCCGCGAATGTGACCACATCGGGAAACAGCTTCTGAATGACCGGAAAAGTGCTTTCCTGCCAGGCAATGTCGCTGTTTTGAATGATTTTTACTTGATACCCCTTCCCGCTTTCCACGTCCTTTGATTTCATCAGCCAGCTGATCATGGTCTTGATCCCGCTGGAATTCACATAAAGAAGATTGCTGAAGTCAACAGAGATGATTTTTATCTCTTGCGCAATCAACGCTTCGTGAATCTTCAGAAGATGGGGCAGGATGGCCTGAGACGGATCCCGCATATCGATCTCGCCCGACATCATCAGGAGGATGCTCGCTTCACCTTTGTCGTCTTTGATGTCCTGGAGGACAAGTTTTGTTTTTTCCACTTCCAAAGGTTCAATATTAAGTTTATTCATTGTCCGCCCTCCATTTTTCCGTTGGAATTTCCGCGGTGATTCGCACGATGCCATTTTCAACGCTTGTGCTGATCTGGGCTTGACACTCGTAGCGGATACGCGCCAGTCCCAGTGCGCTTTTGCCATCCAGCGAAACCACGCTGTCCTTCATCCTCTTGAGATAGGCATCCAGCGGCGAATTTTCAAAAAGGTTTTTCAGGCAACGTTGCAGGTCGTCAATATTCTCCTGAGAGGCATGATTGCTGACGATAACCTTGATGATCTTTTGTTCTTTGGTGACGTAAATATTGAGTTCGCTTCCCTCCAGATCGGAAAATTTGACGGCGTTCTCGATCAGCTCGTTCACCGCCATGGCGATCCCGGTAGCCTGTTTTTTATTCTCGAGGGTGATGGCCATGAAATTTTCCACGAATGTGCGGACCGTTGAAATGTATGTCCACTTCGGTCCAAACTTCAATTCTACGTAAATCTTCGCTTCTTTGTTGTTGTCCTTTCCCATGCTTTCCCCCTGATTTGCAGTAGCCCGTCTCATGACTGATCGAGTCGCCTGATGACAATCATGGTTACATCGTCGCGTATATCATATGGTGCAAGCTCCGCTAGTATCCCGTTTTTTATGGCTTCTGTTGACTGCCCGCCAAGCTTTTTGAATACATTTTCCAAACGGCGCTTGGAATAACGATCACCCTCGCGATCCGCGGCGTCGGTGATGCCGTCGGTATAAAGCAGCATCGTATCTCCAACATTCAAGGTCAGGGATGAATCCCGCAGCATGGTGCCGATCTGCCCTCTGATGCCCAGCCACATTCCTTCCGTTTTAATCAATTCCAATTCCCGGCTGCCCGCCCGACATATCATTATATCCTCATGCAAACCGGAATAGATGAGGCGGCCGTTTTCATGAACCGCTAAAACCACCAGCGTAATGAACTTGTCTTCACCAAGCGCTTCAATGTTATGGGTCAGAACCACATTAATATCTTCAATCATTTTTGCCGGGGGGATGTCCGGTGACCGGGAAAGAACGGTTTTGATGGCGGTTTGCAGCATCATCATGATCAAGCCTGCAGGCACGCCGTGACCGGAAACATCGCCGATGACAATCCAGTCGCGTCCCGCCGCATTGATAATATCATAATAATCTCCGCCGACTTCATCCGTCGGCGTCATGTGAACCGATACTTCATAGCCGGATAAACGCGGACTTTGGGGAACCAGCGCGGTCTGTATTTTTTTGGCCAGCTTCATTTCTCCCCAAAGGGCATCCCTGGTTTCCATCAGCTCATGCGTCGTCGTTTTGATGTCGGTGAGATATTTTTTAAAATATCGGGCAAACTCGCCAATCTCGTCTTTGGACTCGATTTGATCAAAAAGATTGAAATCAATCGTATCCACGGAGCTTTTGCGAAGAATTCTGATCAGTTTAGTCACGGGATCCATGATAAATCGCGAAATGGTGAGACTGATAAAAATCGACAAAAGCACGGCGCAGGCAACAAACCCAAAAGCCAGGTAAAGAAAATGGGCAAAACCGCGGATGGAATTGTCGTGGCTTTCCCGACTCAGTTCGTTTTGAATTTTCATCAGCTCATTGAGGTTTGCATACAGAATATCAAACTCGTCCTCGCCCATTTGCAGCATGACCGAGGCGGTGGTGATATCGTCTCCTTGCAGTGCGGAATCTCTGGCATAGATGGATCTGATTTTATATTCTTCATGATTTTTTAAAATGGAAGTAAAGACGTTTCTCTCCTTGGCGGTCAGCACATCCGATTTTAAAATGTTTTTAATCAGGTTTGCCGAGTCGTCCAGCATCGCTATTTGCTGATTCAGGTGTTTTTCCACGATTTTCCAGTCATAACCAGTCAACGCCCAGACATAACCCTTGTACATATTCGCGTGAATAACGTCTATTTTCCGGACGATTTCAGAGCTTTGCCGGTAAATTTGAAATCGTTTGTTAAAAATATCGTCAATCAGCGCGCGCTGTTGCAGAAGACCGATCACCAGAATAACACAGAGAATCAAAATAAAAAAAATGCCGATGTAGGCGGCGAAAAACACTTTCTTGCGCACGGAAAGATGATTGATGAAATGGGTCATCCATGGTGGGAATGTATTCATGTAATCACCTGCCGTTCCCGCAAAAATTTTGACATCAACGCATCTGGCTTACAGACGCCCTGCGCCTTGTATCGCCCGCCGTTACAACAGGAGGAAAAGATGTTAATTCACTTTGTAATATCCACACATAAAAATGAGATCATTGACTCTTTCCAGATAGGTAACCTTGGGCTTGGCTTTTTTTAATTTGGGATGTGCCCAGCGGTATTCCACCCACCCATTACCCTTTGTTTTCGCGATGTCGCATATTTCATGAATAAAGTATTTACCGTCCGGGTCTTTGACGTTATACCATTCCTTGCCGGGAATGGTTTTGTTGGTTCCATGGGCCACGACCATGGCCTTGTTTTTGGAATCGGATCGGATCACCCACAGATAAAGATCGCCTTTTTGGAACATATGCTTGTCGTTTATCGCGGACATGGTTTTTGCTTCACCGTTTTTTTTGTAGAACGCTATCCCCTTTTGAACCAGAGAAACGGCGTCTTCTTTCTTGCCTGCAAATGCCGGGGAAATAAAAAAGATACTGGCGATCATCAGCGCGGAAATAAGATTTCGGAAGTGTGTTTTTAGCATATCATTCCTCACTTGTCTCTTTGTGAATGCACGTTAACAAGGAAATTGAAAACATCCGGTCTATGTTTCTTTGTGTTTTAATTTAATGCTTTTAGTTATTTACTGTCAAGCAGTATTTAGATTGTCTGATTTGAGCTTAGCGGCATTTCCTGGCGCGGGCGGCCGCCCTTCGCCGCGTGATAGGAACTGCGTACCAGCGGCCCGGATGCTACGTATTGAAAACCTTTTGCATAAGCGATGTCCTTAAATTCATCAAACTCATCGGGATGATAATATTTGGCAACCGGCCAGTGTTTGCGCGTGGGCTGCTGATACTGTCCGATCGTCAGACGGGCGCAGGAAACCGATGCCAGATCATCGATCAATTGGAGAACCTCTTCCTTTTTTTCGCCAAAGCCCACCATAAAGCCGCTTTTGGAGGCAATCGGGGTTGACGCGACGGAGGAAAGCAATTGAAGTGAATGATGATAATCACCCTGCGGGCGCAGCTTGCCAAACAGCGGCAGAACAACTTCCATGTTGTGGTTAATGACATCGGGCTTGGCGGCCATGACTTTTTCCAGCGCCCCGGGCTTGCCCTGAAAATCGGGAACCAAAACTTCGATTTTACAGCCGGGAACAGCTTGGCGCAGCCCCGTAATGCAATCGACAAAGACCTGCGCCCCGCCGTCTGGCAGGTCGTCGCGCGTCACGGATGTAATGACAACATAGTTCAAATTCATTTTTTTTGTTGCAAGGATCAGGTGCTCAACTTCTTTTTCATCGACAGGAGATGGCCGGCCGTGAGCAACATGGCAGTAAAGGCAGTCTCTGGTGCAGACCTTTCCGAGAATCAAAAAAGTGGCCGTGCCGTCTTCAAAACATTCGGCCATGTTGGGACAGGCCGCTTCCTGACAAACGGTATGCAGTTTAAGGCCGGAAAGCGTTGATCGGATTTGACGGCAGCCATCGGCATAGGGCGGACGCACTTTGAGCCAGGCAGGTTTCCGCAAAAGCTTTTGATGGGCGTTCATTCCTATGGTTTCTTCCAGCAAACATCGGGCTTCCGGGCAGCCAGCACTTCATCGAGACGGGTCACCGGGGTGGAAAGGGGCGCATCTTTTACCAGGTGTGGATTTTCTCTGGCCTCCCTCGCAATCGCGATCATGGCATCGCAAAATGTGTCGAGCGTTTCTTTGCTTTCCGTTTCAGTCGGTTCAATCATGATGGCTTCGGGCACAATCAACGGAAAATAAATGGTCGGCGGATGATAACCGAAATCGATCAGCCGCTTGGCCATGTCGCTGGTATGCACACCACTTTCGGCTGCCTGACGATTCCCCGAAAAAACGCACTCGTGCATGCACACGCGGTCAAAAGGCAGATCAAAATATGGTTTTAATCGTTCCTTGATGTAGTTGGCGTTGAGAACGGCCATTTCCGTGGCGCGTGTCAGCCCTTCCGCGCCCAGCGAGCGAATGTAGGTGTAGGCTTTGACCATGACGTTGAAATTTCCGTAAAAGGCTCGCACCCGGCCGATCGTCTCGGGGAAATCCGAGGATAAAACATAGATCGAATCTTTTTTAGCAATGCGGGGAACCGGTAGATAATCGACCAGTTTGGCACATACTCCCACCGGACCGCTGCCGGGACCGCCGCAACCGTGCGGTGTGGAAAATGTCTTGTGCAAATTTAATTGAATGACGTCAAAGCCCAGGTCGCCGGGTCTTGTTTTTCCCAGAAAGGCGTTGGCGTTCGCGCCGTCGCCGTAAAGCAGCCCGCCTTTGCCGTGAATGATTTGCGCCACTTTTTCAATATTGCGTTCAAAAAGGCCCAGCGTGTTGGGATTGGTGAGCATTAATCCCGCCACATCCTCCGTCATCAGGGATTCCAGATGCTCCAGATCAACGCCGCCTTCGGAATTGGATCGCAGCGTCACCGTGTCAAATCCGCACAGCGCGCTGGAGGCTGGATTTGTTCCGTGCGCGGCATCGGGAATCAGCATCAGATGGCGCGCTTCACCCTTCTTTTCAAAATATTTCTTGATCATCATGACGCCGGTCAGTTCGCCGTGCGCGCCCGCTGCGGGCTGCAGCGTAAAATCAGCCATGCCAAAGATGTTGCTCAAAAGCTTCTGCATGTCAACCATCAATTCCAGATTCCCCTGTGCAAATTCATCGGGCGCTTCGGGGTGCAATCCGGTAAAACCGGGCAGGGCGGCAACATTCTCATTAATCTTGGGATTGTATTTCATGGTGCAGGAACCCAGCGGATAAAATCCGAGATCGACGCCGAAATTTCGCCGCGACAAGTTGGTGTAGTGCCGCACCAGATCGATCTCCGCCACTTCCGGCAAATCCAGATCGGCCCGCAAATATTTTCCGCCGATCAGTTCATCGATATTAAGAACCGGTACATCGCTTGCGGGTACATCCGCCGCACTCCGTCCGGGTTTGCTTAGTTCAAAAATGAGTTCCAT
>CAYVFA010000033.1:0-8428 GCA_964450075.1 uncultured Smithella sp. | reverse complement strand
CACGCGATCCATGTCGTCTTTGGAGAGCATTTCCGTTGCGCAAAAAAGCAACGTATTCTCCAGCTCTGGATAATCTTTCTGCAAATCATAAGCGCCGATCATCCCTGCCGCCTGCAGCTTTTTATTGACAGCTTTCGCATGGGGACAGCGCAGGGAAAATTCATTATAAACGGGGGCGGAAAAAACTTCCTTCCAACCCGCAAGTTGTAAAAGTTTGTTTTTCAAATATTGCGTTTTGTAAATATTGAGCGCGGCGAGTTTGCCCAGATTCTTGCCCAGAGCGGCCAGATAAACGCCTGCCGCAAGCGCGCAGAGCGCTTCATTGGAGCAGATATTGGACGTCGCTTTTTCCCGGCGGATATGCTGCTCGCGGGTTTGAAGCGTCAGCACAAATCCGCGTTTGCCGTTTTTATCAACCGTCGCACCGGCCAGCCTGCCCGGAATGCGCCTGAGAAATTTTTCGCGAGCGGCAAAAATTCCCAGATAAGGGCCGCCGTAGTTCACCGGGTTGCCAAAACTTTGTCCCTCTCCCACAACAAAATCCGCACCAGAGGCGCCCGCGGGTTTCAGCACACCCAGCGATGTGCCGTCTGTAAACCCGGCAATCAGCAGTGCGCCTTTTTGGTGAGCGGCTGCGGCAATCGGCGCGACATCTTCAACACAGCCGAAAAAATTCGGGCTTTGCACGACGACCGCCGCCACGCTGTCATCCAGCTCGTTTTCCAATGCGGCTAAATCGAGCTGGCCTTCTGCCGTATAAGGAATCTCGGTGACGGTATAGCCATTGGCCCATGCGTAAGTCTGCAAAACCTGCCGGTATTGAGGATGGACCGAACGGGCAACAACGATTCTGGAACGATTGGACATCTTGCCGCACAGCACTGCCGCTTCGGCCATTGCAGATGCGCCGTCATACATGGAGGCGTTGGCGATCTCCATCCCGGTAAGACCGGCGATCATGGTCTGGTATTCGTAAATAGCCTGCAAAATGCCCTGGCTGATTTCCGCCTGATAGGGCGTATAGGCCGTATAAAATTCGGCGCGCCCGACCATGTGGCCGACGACTGCCGGAATGTAATGAACATAAGCTCCGGCGCCGGTCAGTGTTACGCGCGGCGCCCTGTTTTTGGCGGCGATCATTTGCATCAGGCCGAATGTTTCCTGTTCGGATAAAGAAGCCGGTATGCCGGGCATTTGCTTTAAACGAAATTTTTGCGGGATGTCGGCAAACAGTTCTTCAATGCTTCCTGCGCCGATGGCCGCCTGCATTTGTTGGATATCGTCAGGCGTGTGGGGGCAATAGTCCATTTTGTCTAGTGTTTCTCCTCTTTGATCAACGCATCGTAAGCGGCTGCGGAAAGCAGTGATTTCAGTTCTTCGGCGTTCGTAAGTTTCAATTTGGCAATCCAGCCCTCCGCAAAGGCGTCCTGATTGATCAGCTCCGGTGTTTCTTCCAATCTCTTGTTGACGTCAATGACTTCGCCGCCAACGGGCGCGAAGACATCGGATACGGATTTAACCGATTCGACAACCGCCATCGGTTCGCCCTTCGCGACTTTTTTGCCGATCGGGGGCAATTCCACAAACACAATATCCGTCAGCATTTCCTGAGCGTAATCGGTAATGCCGACAACAGCCGTCCCGTCACCATTGTCTTTTACCCATTCATGGTCTTTGGAATATAATCTGTCGGTGGGGTTTGATTTGGACATCACGATTCTCCTTAATAAATTATTTTTGCCTTTTATAAAATGGCAGCTTCACTACTTTTGCCGGACTGACAGTATCACGTATTTGAATAGCTATCTCCGTATCCGGAGCGGCAAATTCGAGATCGACAAAAGCCAGGCCAATCGCTTTGTTCAAGGTTGGCGAAAACGTGCCTGATGTGACGTCGCCAATTTCTTTGTCGCCTTTTATAACCTTATAATTATGCCTTGCAATCCCCCGTCCGGTCATCTCGAAGCCGACGAGTTTTTTCCTGAGACCCTGCTCTTTCAGTGCAACCAGCGCCGCTTTTCCCGCGAAATCCTTGTTCCAGTCCACCAGCCAGCCATAAGGAACGGCCAGCGGACTGACCGCTTCGCACATATCCTGGCCGTTGAGCATCATGCCGGATTCCAGGCGCAGGGTATCGCGGGCGCCCAGTCCCGCCGGTTTCAACCCGGATACAGCACCCGTTTCCATCAATTGGTCCCAGATGAGGCCGATCTGATCCGCGGATGCGTAAATTTCAAAACCATCTTCGCCTGTATAGCCGCTGCGGGAAATGATCGCGGGGATCCCCCCAACCTGCGATTCAATAAAGTGATAGAAACCAACACTCTTTAAATCAGCGGGAGTCAGTTTCTGTAAAATTTCTTCTGATCGGGGGCCCTGCAAATCCAGTTTGCCGGTTTTATCGCTGATGTCTTCCATACGGCAGTCAAACTTCTTTTCCAGGAGAATGGCGTGGATGCGAAGAAAATCAGCCTCGCGCGTTGTAGCGTTGGTGACCAGCATGTAGAAATCATCAGCCATTTTATAAACGGTTAAATCATCGATGATACCGCCGCGATCGTTGAGCAGGGCGGAGAGTTTGACCTGTCCCGTTTTTTGCGCCGATAAATCACGCGTCAGCGCAAATTGAAGCAGATCAAGCGCCTGCGGCCCTTTAACTTCAAATTCTCCCATATGGCAAATATCGAAAAGTGTCGCGGTTGTGCGGGTCGTTTTATGTTCCTCGATCACGTTCGTATATTGCACGGGCATGGCCCAGCCGCCGAAATCAATAATTTTAGCTTTCAGATCAACATGCTTTTCGTATAAGGGCGTTTTTTTCATAGAGGATCCCCGGACAGCTCGTTATTTAAAAAGTTTATCAATTAAAGCCTGCTTGTTTTTAGGGTAATAAAGATTACCTTCATAATCCACAATTAACTTGCCGTCGAGATGATCGATTTCATGTTGCACGACCCGGGCGGTATAATCCAGGTATCGTTTGCTGATTTTTTCGCCCTTTTCATTCAAACCGCGAACTTTTACTTCCGGAAAGCGGCTGACATCAATTTGAATGTCGGGACACGAAAGGCACCCTTCCGTCGCCGTCACTTTTTCACCGCGCGCCTGGGTTATCCGCGGATTGATCAGTACATCATAATCATCCGGACTCATTTTTTTCTTCTTATCATCGACGGTCTTGTTGCGGAAAATAATCATTCTTTTGTTGATGCCGATTTGCGGCGCGGCAAGACCCGACGCGTCATCACGACTGGTAAAGGAATCCATCAGCGCCTTAATTTCCGCCAACTCTTCTTTGCTCAAGGGCGTTTTTAATTCGACCGACTTTTTTCTCAAGCAAGACGTGTCAGCCTCGTTAACACCTTCATCATTCCATAGGGTTAAGACTCTTTTAGGGGCCATATATTTCACCATCGGGGTGTTTTTCTTTGGCGGTATAACACCTATCGGATGTTATTTCAAGTAAACGAAGCTTGCATATTTCTTCCATCTTTTGTTAAACAGATAAGCCATTATGTTAATCTGATGAAAGACGTGGAATGAGTTGTGATTAATCAAATAGTTACCCGTGTAACAAGGAAACAGTTTGCTCTCGCCCTGAATTTTGAAGATGGTATGATGCCCGATTTACCCCCCTGCGCTGATGAAAAACAGCGTCTGCTCTACATCCATATACCTTTTTGCGAAGAACTCTGCCCCTACTGTTCTTTTCATCGCATTCGACTGGATGAAACCATGGCGCTCCGATACCATCACGCTCTGCGCAACGAAATGGCGCTTTACCGGCAGAAGGGCTACCGTTTTACCGGTATTTATGTCGGTGGCGGCACGCCGACTGTGTTGATTGATGAATTGGCGGAGACTCTGCAGTTGGCCCGGGAGTTATTTCCCGTCGTCTCCGTGTCGGTGGAAACCAATCCCAATCACCTGACGGATGCCAATATTAAAGTGTTACAACAGGCGGGCGTCAATCGACTTTCTGTGGGTGTACAAACTTTTAATGATGATTTACTTAAAAAAATCGCCCGTTATGACAAATATGGTTCCGGTGAAGAAATCGCTGAACGCCTTCGGCGAACCATGGGTTCGTTTGACACCGTCAACGCCGATATGATTTTTAACTTTCCCGACCAGACAGCTGAAATGCTTGAGGCCGATTTGAGTGTTTTGCTGAACATCAAAATGCAGCAGATCACTTTTTATCCGTTGATGGTTTCAACGCTCACCCGGCGCCTGATGCAGGAAACACTGGGAGAAGTCAATTTCCGGCGGGAAAAATCCTATTTCAATCAGATCCTGCGGCGACTGGATGCGCAATATGATTCTTCTTCGGCCTGGTGCTTTTCCAGAAAGAAATCCGGTCAGTCGCTGATTGATGAATATGTCGTGGATTTCGACGAATACGCAGGATTAGGCAGCGGCGCCATCGGTTACTTAAATGGCGTATGCTACGCCAATACATTTGATATTAATGACTACATTGCCGTTTTGATGGGGAGCAAGCTGCCGCTTCAGGCCGCACGCAAGTTTGATGTGCAAGACCAGATGCGTTACGATTTCCTGATGAAGCTGTTCAGCACGAGAATGAACGTCAATGACCTGGACCAGAAATATGGAGGCAAATTTTTTAATACGTTATGGAAGGAAATGGCCGCCTTCACGCTGGCCGGATCGTTTCGATATTTTTCCCCGAACCTGCATTTAACGCCAAGAGGTCGTTATCTGTGGGTCATCATGATGCGGGAATTCTTTATCGCGGTCAATAACTTCCGCGATTACTGCCGGAAACAGGCGGGCTTAATCTAACTAACGCGAAAACGGAGAGGTTTATGGATGACAAAAGAAAAGAACTGCTGCGGGGCCTTCCGAAAATCGACGAAGTCATCGGGCTTTTGGAAAAGCAAAACATGGGTGAAAAAGCCTCCAAAGAAATCGTCCTGGCGATCTGTCGAGACGTTGTTCAGAAACTGCGGGATCAAATCCTGACGGTTTCCGACAAACAATTACCGGCGCTTTCCTCAGATACGGAAGCGGTCGCCGAGAAAGTGGAGGGGCTTATTCATGACCTGTACCGTTACAAATTGAAACGGCTCGTCAACGCCACCGGCGTCATCCTGCATACCAATCTGGGACGCGCGCCTCTGTGCCCCGAAGCCCTGGATAGAATTCTGGAAGTAGGCAAGGGCTATTCCAATCTGGAGTTTGATCTGGAGCAGGGCGTTCGCGGCCTGCGTTACGACCACGTGACCCGCTTGATCTGCGTGCTCACCGGTGCGGAGGATGCCCTGATTGTCAACAACAACGCGGCCGCCGTACTGCTTACGCTCAATACACTGGCCGATAAGAAGGAAGCCATTGTTTCGCGCGGCGAACTCATTGAGATCGGCGGCGAGTTTCGCATTCCGGACGTCATGACCAAAAGCAATTCCATCCTGCGCGAAGTCGGGACCACCAACCGCACGCGTCTTAGCGATTACGAAAAAGCCATCGGCCCCGATACCGGCGTGATTTTAAAAGTGCATACCAGCAATTACCGGATTGTCGGCTTTACCGAAGAAGCTGAGCTTATCCCCCTCGTTGCGTTGGGAAAACAGCGTGGCATCCCCGTTTTTGACGATCTGGGCAGTGGCTGCCTGATTGATCTTGCAGCGCACGGCTTGCAGCATGAACCAACCGTGCGCGAAGTGCTGGCCACGGACGTCGATGTGGTCACATTCAGCGGCGACAAACTTTTGGGTGGACCGCAGGCGGGCATTATTGTCGGCAAGAAAGACATCATCGCCAAAATCAAAAAAAATCCCCTCAACCGCGCGCTGCGTATCGACAAGTTCACGCTGGCCGCGCTGGAAGCAACGTTGATGCACTATCTTGCGCCGGAGGCCGTGCCCCGGACATTAAGATCGCTTAAAGCCCTGACGGAGCCGCAAGCCGATGTCAAAAAGCGGGCTCGCAAACTGGTCCAGAAACTCAAACGTGTCAACATCCCCGATTTGACTTTTGAAATACGTGAAGACGTGGCAGCAGCCGGCGGCGGATCACTGCCCACTCAGGATATTCCCACGATCGTTGTCGCGGTAAAATCCGCAAACATGACAACCAGCCGGGTGGAAGCCAAACTTCGTCAGGCGGCAGTGCCGATTATCGTCAGGGTCAATGAAAGCGAAATCCTTCTGGATTTGCGCACCGTGTCCGAAGATGAATTCGGCTTTGTGGTGGACGGCCTGCGGCAGACATTGTCAAATGCTTAAATTACACTCGTTATTTTTTTGCACGAAAGCAAAAATATTAGCGAATTATTTTGCTTTTACGCAGAAGAGTGCGCCTTAATAAACAGCCTTGTGGAGTCCCGACGTGACGGATGACGCCCCGATAACTAAAGATTTATCCTATACGGTCAACCCCGAACAGGCCGGGCTGCGTATGGATGTTTTTCTTGCTCAAGCAGACGAATCTTTTTCCCGCTCGCAGATTAAAAATGCCATTGAAGAAGGCGATGTGACCGTGAACGGCAAAGTGCCCAAGGTAAGCCAGCACCTGAAAGAGGGCGATGTCGTGGCGCTTCATCTGGAGCCGGCGGTTGAAGCCGTGGCGGCGCCGCAGGACATCCCTTTGGAGGTTGTTTATGAAGACGCCTTCATTATTGTCATCAACAAACCAGCAGGCATGGTGGTGCATCCCGCGCCGGGTAATCCGGATAAAACACTCGTGAACGCGCTCCTTTTTCACTGCGGTGATCTTTCCGGTATCGGCGGCGTCCTGAGGCCGGGGATTGTGCATCGCCTGGACAAGGAAACATCCGGATTGATTGTCGCCGCCAAATCTGATGAAGCCCACCGTAGCCTTTCCGCCCAGTTTGAAAAGCATGACGTCCATAAAAAGTATGTCGCGCTGGTCTGGGGCAACATCAAAGGGCAGAGCGGTGAAATTCTCCTGCCCGTGGGGCGGCACCCGGTGGACCGCAAAAAGATGTCCACGAAAAGCCGGCACGGCAAAGACGCGCTGACTCTATGGAGGGTGCGCGAACGATACGGCACGGCAACGCTGCTGGACGTGGAAATCAAAACCGGCCGGACGCATCAGATCCGCGTTCATCTGTCGGAACGGGGCTACCCGGTCATCGGGGATGCGGTTTACGGCAACGCTTCTAAATTGCAAACCATCAAAAACGCGGAATTGAAAGCGGGAATTAAATCTTTAGAACGTCAGGCGCTGCATGCCGCACAGCTTTCCTTTATCCATCCGCAAAGCGGTGAAAGGGCCGTCTTTACAGCGCCCATTCCAGCGGATATCGAAAATCTGTGCGGGTTGTTTCGCAAAGCCGCACCGTCACCCGTTGGAAATACGGGTTTACAGAACTGGAAGGATCAATTAAGATAGCGGCCATGTTTACGCTCGCGAAAAAAAACACCATCGGATACTTGCACTCTCCCTTACTCGGTAATTGTGAATTTCTACTCCATGCTTTCTGCACAAGAATTGGCGGCGTTTCCAAAGGTGATTACAAAAGCCTGAATATGAGTTTCCGCGAAGGCGACGAGGAATTTCACGTTCTGCAAAATTGGGATAAGCTCGCGAACGCTTTTCAAATCCCGACGGAAAATTTCCTGGTTCTCAATCAAGTGCACGGCGACAATATTTTCGTCATTAAGCCTCACGGGGATTATTATTCGTCACATGAAGCGCTGAATTATGATGCCATCGTGACCAACCGGACCAATCTGGCCATTTGCATCAAAACGGCGGATTGTGTGCCGGTGTTTATCGTCGATCCGGCTAAAAAGGTTATTGCCGCCGTTCACGCGGGCTGGCGCGGGTCCGCCCTCGGCATCAGCGCCAAAGTTGCCCACTTGATGCAAAATCAATATGGTTCAAAACCTGCCGACATGCTGGCCGCCATCGGCCCGTCCATCGGCCGCTGCTGTTATGAAGTCGATGAAACCGCGGCTGACGCCTTTCGCAAACAAAGAGATTCTGAATTATTTTTATTTCCCGGAAAGCGCAAAGACAAATGGATGCTGGATCTGGTGGAAGCCAATCTGCGGCAGTTACTGAATTGCGGAATTCCCGCCGCCAACATGGAAGCGGCGAGTGTTTGCACCGTATGCCATCAAGAAGCTTTTTTTTCGCACCGCGGCTCCGGCGGCGTCACCGGCCGGCAAATCAATTTTATGATGATTAAAGGCGACGCCATCTGCAAGGCGTTATTGTTCAACCATGATTTAAAACCGGTGCATTAATTGTTTTAGGATGGACTACGCCGCCCACTTCTGCCCTTTTGAAGCATACTCATAGATAAGATCGTAAAGTTTATTACTTTTTTCTTTGAACAAGTCCTTTTCGTAGGTTTCAGGCAAATCCTTATCGAGCACTTCTTCAATAGCCAATTTGACGCGCACTTGACTTTGTCCATCTTTAAACCAGTCCTGAA
>CAYVFA010000032.1:0-19544 GCA_964450075.1 uncultured Smithella sp. | reverse complement strand
CACCCGGCGCGGGATCACCAAAAACATCATTGCTGCAGGAAATGCTGTTTCTTGCAGATTGATAGTTCCATCGGTTGCCGGCGCCATACCGGATATCCTTCTGGCCATAAAATCTGCAAGAACTTCCTTCGTTGGCGCATCGTACCCATCGATCCTGACGACCTTCGTTATGTCCTGATGGTGGAACCCATCCTTTGTCGGGTTGATGTGATGGATATGATCGTTGCGTGTCCTGATAATAACAGGCTTTGGACATGCCGCGTGCCGGATCTCCAAAGACATTATTACTGCAATATATTCGTTCTGTTGCACTTTTCAGAACCCATCGATCGCCCGCACCATACCGCACCATTTTTGTTCCGGGAACCATACAATATTCATTTTCACCCGCACAGGCAATCCATTCGTTGGCATAAGCCTGAGAGCCGGAGAATATCACAAAGTTTAACAGAACCATCAGTAGCATCATTCGTTTCATAAATTTTACCTCCATGACTTCATTTATCGAAAGTACATTTTCACAGAAGACTATATGAGGTGAAAAAAGATGTGTCAACACGATTCTTCTCAAATATTGAAGACAGCCATCGTTATGAAAGTCCATTTTTAAATAATTTATTCATTGACATAAAATACCTCGTTTCTTATACTCCAAGACACAAATAATTGAAGTTGCTGGCAAATAATTTTCAGCTATCATTCTTGAAATGGCGGACAAAAAAATATGGCAACAACTGATCCCAAAAAAGAAATCCAACTATCCAGCTTGGTTGATCCCAATAAGCCGCGTACTATCCTCGGGGAAGCCAAACGACTGTATCAGCTCTCTTACCCGCACGCAGACTTCAATCGCATCAATAAAGTATTTCTCCTGACAAAACGCCTTTACGACGGGCGTTTTCCCGGTTATTTAGCCTGTGATATAGATTATCATAATTTTGCTCATGTTATAGCCGTCTTTGCCGCCACATCAAGACTCATTGACGGTTGTGAGTTGTCCGGGCTTAAACTGGGGCCCAAAATGGCCGAAGAGGTTCTGATTGCGGCCTTGCTGCATGATACGGGTTATATCAGAAAAAAAGGAGACGTTAGCGGGACAGGAGGCCAGTACACGAAAACGCATGTGAATCGCTCCGCGGCATTCACGTTGCTGGAGGCGGATGCCCTGGGTCTCAGTCAAAGGACTGCAGCCCGTATATCGCGAATCATTCTGGGCACCGATCTCGGACGCCCCTGGGATAGCCTTGTTTTCGATTCCGAAAAAGAGAGGATCGGGGCGGAAATACTGGCAACTGCGGATCTCCTCGGTCAGATGGCAGACAGGGCATACCTTGAAAAACTGCTTTTCCTTTATTATGAATTCCGCGAGGCGGGGATCGGAGGCTATGACAAGGCCTTTGACATTCTCCAGAAAACGTCTGGATTTTATGAATCAACAAAACACAGGCTTGACGTTATTCTGGGCCGGGTTTCGGTCCGCATGAAAGAGCATTTTAATGCCCGGTACGGCATTTCTCACGATCTCTACAGTGAATCGGTTGTTCGTCAAATGTCCTATCTCAACACCATTATTGCAGACGACAGCACCAACTTCAGGAAGAAGCTCCGGCGCGCGCCAGGTCCCGGCGCTGTAGAATAAAAAAATGAATCCAATCATAAAAAGAAACCATACGGATCTGTTCATCGCGGCGATGTTCTTTGTTGTTCTCCAGTTATGTTTCCTAATCGATGTTTCCGCTCCATCCTGCAATGAAAATGTGAAGGAAAAATCATTAACCCATAAGGTCAGAACCATTCAGTACTGGGGGGATGCATGGCAGCAGAAACCTTTATCAGAGAGACTGGCCAAGGCACCGGATGATCTGATTGAAAAACTCATCCTCGATAACCAGTTGGATGGTTTTAAGGAAATCCCTGTTCCAGCTTTACCGCCACGGGAATATTTCTCCGCCATCAAGCAAATAGAAAGCCTTTTGCCGAAAGCCGTCGGGAGGCTTGCTCAAAACAGAATTATTGGTGTCTTTGCCGTGACAAACCTGGGCGGCAGCGGCTATGTCGAATCAGTTCTGGATGAAAAAGGCTCGGAAAAGTATGCATTCATTGTGCTTGACCAAGACGTTCTGCTAAAAAGAAAAGCGAACGATTGGGCGACGTGGAAGGAAAGAAGCATATTTAAATCTGATGCGGGGAAACCCGTTGATCTGGAAGTTACCATTGAATCCGGAGAAAACAACAATACGCAGAATGCCATCGTTTATATATTGCTTCATGAGATTGGTCATGCTCTGGGCATGGTCAGCTGCGCCCATTCATCCTGGACAAAAAAGGAAGTCGTGATCGGACCTTTTTCAAAGTTCTCCTGGCGTCATGGGCCCCATGAAATCGAAGGCCTTTTTGACGGCGTCTTTCCGGAGCGAAAGTCCATCAGACCCTATGCCTTCGATCATTCCAAATTGACGAAAAACCAGATAACTAAAATTTATGAAATGCTCAACACCAAAACAAATTACCCCACCATTCATGCAGGCGCGGATCTGTGGGAGGATTTTGCCGAGAGTTTTGTGTCTTACCTCCACGTCGTCAGGGAAGATAAGCCTTATGCAATCAGGATCAGCCGGACGGGGATGCCGGACATCGTATATGGATCCTGCTGGAAGAGCTCCCGTTGTGAGGATAAACGGGCATTTATGAATCAGTGGTTTGCTGATCCGTTTTTCCAGGCGCCGCTATCCTGCCGTTGATTGTCGGCCGGACAGCGAGCGAAAAATTGGCGGCATTGCCGATACTGATATGAGAAGGAGAGAACAAATGCATATGACAGCTAAAAAAATTAAATCAATTTCTTTTTGCATTGTCTTATTGATAATGATTCTCAGCACTCAGGCAGTGTCCGCTGATGATGCCCCGCAAGTGAAAACGGATAAGGATAGCTACAGCGCGGGGGAAACGATTCGGGTGAATTTTTTCAACGCGCCCGGTTCTAATCGTGACTGGATCTGTATCGTATCTGCTGAATCGCAGGATAATGATGCCGGGACTTATCAATACATGCCGCATGGGTTGAATCAAGGAACGTTGACCTTTGATGTGCCTTCCACCCCTGGAAAATACGAGGTTAGAGCCTATTACAATTACAGCCGCAACGGATATGTGGTTTCTGCTCGTTATCCTTTTTTCGTGGGTGTTCCGGCGCCTGTCTCCGCGCCGGTTGCCGGCCACAAGAGCACAGGACTGCCGGAGGTTATCCCGGCACCTTCACCCGCGTATTCTCCCGCAACGGGAGATTCACCAATCAGCGTTGCAATTTTATATTTTACACCGCTGAGCATGGATGCTGCACATTACGGCATCACCGTGACGAACACGCTGCGTGATCATCCGAAAATCAAGTCAACGTTTATCGTATTGGGCAGGAAGGACTTGGAGATGTTTCTAACGGAAAACAACCTTCAGCAAAATGACCAGATGGACAATATGATCGAAATCGGCACAAGACTGGGCGTCAATTACGTGATAGCCGGCAACATCACAAAAAGGGGATCGACCATCGTAACAAAATATAAGATTGCCGGCGTTGCGGAGCGAAACATCATTTACACCAATCAGTTCATGGCCGCAGGTGAGACCGATCTAATCAGCCATGTCATGAAAATGGGAGACAACATCATCAGCGCAATCTTGCGGGGCGCCAAGTGATGTTGTTGTATTTCCTCAACCGGCTATTTTGATGTCATCACCCAGACACCATCCCATTCGCCGGTTGGTGGATTATTTTTCATGAGTTTGCACCGGTCAATATACACGGAAGAGAGCTGATCACTGCTGTTTATAGATAAGGTACTTTGAAAGGCATCAATAGCCTTACCCCATTGTCCTTTTTGATAGCATTCCAGACCATGTGAAAAATGATTGATGGCATCCATCAGGTTGGGAAACGTTTCATCCGTGTGGTGATCCAGCACTTCGTAAATATCCACCGGTTCCGTTTTGCCTTTGACCACCACCCGATCGACCTTCCGGACGCGATACGTGCCCTTGAGCTTGCGGTAGGTGTTGTCGGAAATCAAGATAGAGGCGTGGTACTGTTTGCAGGCGGACTCCAGGCGCGAAGCCAGATTGACGCCGTCTCCGATGACCGTGTAATCCGTGCGTTTCGGAGAACCGATGTTTCCGGAAACAATGGAATCCGTGTTTAAGCCGATGCCGATCCGAACCGGTTTTTTGCCGTCAACGGTTCGCACCTTGTTCCATTCATGGAGGGTTTTGACCATGTTAATGGCAGCGCGCACGGCGCGATCTTCGTCGTCGTCATGGGACAAGGGGATGCCAAATGCGGCCATGATGGCGTCCCCAATAAACTTATCCAGAATGCCGCCCTGTTTCTGGATGCAGTCCACCATCAGCGTAAAATATTCATTGAGCAGGGCAACCGTCCCTTGCGCGCCCAGCTCTTCGGTCAAGGTTGTAAAACCGCGAATATCGGAAAACAGGATGGTGGCTGTTATGTTTTTGCCGCCCATGAAGTCCTCGGTACAATCCATAATCTGATCCGTCAGCGCCGGGTCGATATACCGCGACATGGTTGACTTCATGCGCTTCTCATTGGAAATGTCTTCAATGACAATCATCGTTCCCAGCTTTTTTTTCTCGACGCTGAGCAGTGGAAGAATGGTCAGGTTGACGGAAAGTTTGGACCCGCCAAATATCAGGTCGGCATCCATAATGACGTCCTGTTCTTGTGTCTTGCCGACTTTTTCCGTCTTTTCCAGCACCCAGGCATTGTCGCCGCTGAAAAATTCCTCCACCTTGCGGTTCAGTATTTCCGCTAGTGAAACCTTCATGATTCTCATGCCGGCCGTATTGCACGTGATAATCTTTCCGTCTTCGTTGAGCGTGATCACGCCGTTGGACATGCTTTCCAGCATGCCTTCATTGTAATTCTTCATGTTTTGAACATCATCGAAGAGCTTGGCATTTTCCAGCGCAATGGCGACCTGAGCGGTAAAGGCTTTAAGTCGCATTTCATCTTCCTTGGTAAAGGGACCGCCCATTTTATTCAAAACCTGCGTGACGCCGATAATCTTGCCGGACTTATTGGTGACAGGCGTACAAAGGATGGAACGGGTAAAGAACCCTGTTTTCTTGTCAAAGGAAGGATTAAATCTCAGGTCGGCATAGGCATGCGGGATATTAATGGCTTCGCCGGATTGAAAAACGGCTCCGGCAATACCCACATTATTAGGAAAGCGAATTTCCGTTGATCCCAATCCCTCTCCAATCCGTGAGTATAGTTCATGGGTCTTTTCATCATTCAGAAAAAGGGTAGAGCGTTCAGCATCCATCATGCGCATGGCCTCCGACATAACTTTGCGCAATAGAACGCCCAGATTGATTTCTGAAGTTGCTTCGGCGACCACATCAAAAAATTCCATTTCCTTGGTGCGGAATTTTTTCATGCGTTCGGTAAAGAGGGTGCTTTGAAGGGCAATGGCCGCCTGCGTGGCGATGGCTTCAAGAAGCATGACGTCATCGTTCGTGAAGGGTCCATCTTTCTTATTTAAAAGCTGGGCGACGCCGATAACTTCCTGCTTGGCTGCCTTGATGGGGACACAAAGAATCGATTTTGTAACGTAGCCGGTCTTTTCATCTACGGATTGATTGAATCGTTTATCCCGGTAGGCATCATTAATGATCAGACTGTTTCCTGCTTGAAAAACAGCGCCCGCGATGCCGCTGCTGTTCAGCACTCTGATTTCACGTTGAATATTTCCCTGCGCAACCCTCGAATACAATTCTCCGGTTTCGGGATCATTCAGGAAAATGGTTCCCCGGTCAGCGCCCAATTCGGCCGTTGTAATTTTGATCAGTTCCGCCAGAATTTCATCCAGGGTTTCCAGTGTCGATACCTTCCGGGAAATATCGAGCAACAACTGCATCTTCTTGAGACTCATCCGTTTTACGGATGTTTTTTTCTGAATATTTTTCATTTTTTCCGGCCTTTACGGTTTCTTTTTCTTTTCTTCCAGATTTTCTCTCAACACGTTGATCGTCTGATGCAACTGATTAATCTCGTCATGATGTTTTCTTTTCAGCACCTGAAGGTTTTCCTGATAACGGACTTCCCTCTCTTCCAGTTCGCGCCGCAGGGTTGCGATCGTATCATGAAGCTGTTTGCTTTTATCAATGGCAATGGCCGTTTCTTGCTGAAGGACACAGTCTTTTTCGTAACAGGTTTTTTCCAGTTCATCTCGCATGGCGGCAATCGTCGTTCGAAGCTGGGCAATTTCGCTCTGTACGGAATGCAGCGTGTTTTGCACAGCTTCCTCACGCGCAATCTCCATTTTCTCCAGTTGATCGCGCAGGGCGGCGATGCTTTGCTTTAAATGCAGATTTTCTTTTTGCAAAGGAAGAAGGTCTTTTTGTTGTTCTTCAGGTTTCATGTGTCATCAAGTATGGTACAAAAATTTACGATTCGGAATCATAACTGTCAGTATAATTTTGGTGAATATAGCATAATAATCCTGTAATTGGAAAAAAATGATTAGGGTCGAATATTATTGACAACTGGTGTGACTCTGGCATAGTATCGCGCGAAATATTAATGTCGGACGAATAAATAATCAATGGCTTGCAAAAAAGAAATAGAGATGGCGCATCATTCATTATTTTCTCAATCTTCAGATGATAGAAGATTGTCATCTTTTTTCATGAGCATATCTGCAAAACCATCCATCAAATCTTTCAGCGTTGCTATACTGCTTACCGCTTTTGTCCTGACGTGGACGCTTCCGGGATATTGCCAGGAGCCGGCAAAAAATTTTGCCAGAAAAATGACACTGGCGGATGCCGTATTTGTTGCCCTGACTAACAATATTGCTCTGCGTGGTGCTTATCTTGACCGCTATCTCCAGCGGGTTGACCTGCAGATAGCGGAAAGGAAATACTACCTGCCGAATGATCCTACATTAACCGTGGATCTCAAGCGCAACTCGAAATATGATACTGAATCAAGCTCGCGAGAAATAAGTCTTGACGCCACAGGCAAGGTTTCTGAAATCAAGCTGGCCCTACCGACAGGTGGATCGTTCACTTTTGCTTGGAACACCAACACAGCAAACAGGCCAGACGTCGGTCACGGTTTCGCCTATACGAGCGGTTGGACCGCCGGTTTCAAGCAACCGATACTCAAGAGCGGTGGTCTGGATAATGCTGCCTATGATGTAAGAGTGGCCCGGATCACGGAAGAAGAAAATATTCTTACCCTAAAGGATACGATTGCGACAACAATTAGTGATGCCATTTCAAAATTCCGGGCATACAAAGACGCTGAACGGTCTCTGGTCATTGCCGAAATGGGTCTGGTGCGGGCTAAGGCGCTTTATGAATACAATAAGGACATGATCGCGGCCGGCCGCCTGGCCGGGACGGAAATTGTCCAGGCTCAGGCCGATATTGCCTCTCAGGAAACTTCCGTGATCAACGCCAAAAGCAGTTTGGACAGCGCCCGCCTCGAACTAGTTAAAGCCCTCTATATTGACAAGAATACCAAATTTGAAGCGGTGGATGAGAACCAGGAACTGATATCACCACCCCCACTGGAAGAAGCCCTCGCGCTTGCGTTTCAATACCGGACGAGCTATCTCAAAAAAATAAAGTATATCGAAAGAAAGAAATTAGAGCTGGCAAAGACAAAGCGTAACCGTCTCTGGAGTCTTGACCTGACGGCGAACACAGGCGATACCTCCGACAGTTTTGCTTCTTATGATTCCGCAGTCCGGCAAGCCTTTGGAAGCGCAGCCGAAAGAAACTGGGATGTGGGTCTATCGTTGACCATTCCCTTGGTTTATATGTCGGCGGATCGGAAAGCTTATCTCGTTGCAAAAAGAGAAATGGAAAAGGGCAATATGGAGTTCGAAAAATTGAAGCTCGACATGGAAATCGAAGTGCAAAACGCCCTGCGCAACGTCGATTCCAGTTATCGATCGCTGAAAAGCGCAACGCTGTCGCGGGAGCTGTCCGAAAAGAAACTGCAGATCGAAAAAGAAAAGCTGGGCGCCGGCCGGACGACCAACTTTCAATTCGTCAGTTTTCAACGGGATTTGACATCGGCTCAGAACGCTGAAGTTAAGGCCAGAACCGACTATCTGACTTCTCTGACTAACCTCGACACCACTCTGGGTACAACTTTGGCTACATGGAATATTGACGTGCGTAAAGAAGATGACCAGATCAAGCAGACTTCAGTTAAAAAAGAAACGAATCCCTCAAAACCGTGAGAGTAAGAAATGGCAACTGACATTATATTCCGTAACATTCTCGAAAGTATGGGCGACGGTGTCATGACCATCGGCCTCGACGGTAAAATCCTGACCTTCAACACGGCTGCGGAAGAAATTCTCGGCCTGAATCATCAGAATGTCATCGATAAACCCTTTGGAGAAATCTTTCTAGTTCGCGAGGAAAACGACCCGTTTAACCAGACGGTTCTCAATTCCATATATGACGCAGACACGATTCATAATAAAATTGTTCCCTGGCATAAGGGGGATCAGGTTCTCAGTCTGGAAGTGACCACCTCATTCCTTTCAGCGGTCGAAAACAACACCAGGAAAAACATCGCGGTCGTGGTTGTCTTTACGGATAAAACCGAGGTTGAAAGGCTTCAGGAATCTGAAAAGAATTTGACACAGGAACTAAAAGAAAAGCACAATGAGCTTCAGAAGTCTTACCTGGCCATGGAAGAAACCAACGATACCCTCAAGGCAACCCTGCGCAAGGTTCAGATTATCCGCGTGGTGGCCACGGGTTTTGTCATTCTTTTATTTTTATCGATCGGGCTTTTTACTTGGAAACAAACCCACCTTTCGTCCGGCATGACGCAGTCTGACGGGAAAAAAGGCGAGGCGGCAAGGGTCTATACGGTTACGCCCAGCGCCCTGACGGACAGCATTACACTCAAAGGTGTTCTGAAACCGATTCAGGTTGTCAATATCACCAGCCCCGCAAGCGGTATGGTGAAGGAAAAATTATTCGAATACGGTCAGTCGGTCACCAAAGGACAGCTTTTGCTCAAACTGGATAAGAGCGAAACAGAGGTGAAATACCGGGACGCGAAAACGGCGTATATCGAAGCGGCGGAAAAGGTTAAAGAACTGAATAACTGGATGAACAGCAATGAAATGTCCAAGGCCCAGCAAACCGTTACACGTTCAAAATTGAGTCTGGACGGTTATCAAAAAACCCTTCAGGAAACGGAACGCCTTTTCAAAAAGGAAATTGTTCCGGCTACGGAATATGCAAGTGCCAAACAGCAGTTTACGACGGCGAAGATGGATTATGAAGCATCACTTCGGGATATGGAGGTCGTCCGTTTAAAGGGAGAAGGACAGAACCGGCATATTGCTGATCTTAAATTGCAAAACGCCCGTCAAAAGTTGCAGGACCTTGAAAACCAGCTTCGTCATTCCGATATTTATGCGCCGGTTTCCGGGACAATTCTGCTTCCCGATCTGGCTGGCGATAAACAGCAGAAAGGAAAAATTGCCGAGCGGGGCGTTACATTCTCACAGGGCGATATTCTGCTTTCCATCGGCAATACGGAGGGCCTCTCCATGACGGCGGGGGTGGATGAAATGGAAGTATTGAAAATAAAGGAAGGTCAGGACGTCAAAATCACTGTTGACGCTTTTGGCGAATCGATCAAGGGAAGGGTAGCCCACATTTCGTCTCAGGCGGTTAAAGGAACCGATGGGAAGAAGACCGCCAATTTCGAGGTGTCTGTCGCCATGGACAGCCTGCCTGCTTCTTTGAAAGAAAATCTCCGTCTGGGGATGTCGGCTAATATGGAAATCATGATGGTCAACAAACCCAATGCCCTGATGGTTCCCATTCCGGCTGTGATCATTGAGGGGCCGGACCGTTTTGTTAATGTGCGGGATAAAGCGACAAACAAAACAAAAAAAGTGAAGGTGGAAGCAGGGATTACCTCAATGGATGCAGTCGAGATCGTAAACGGGCTTAAGACCGGAGACGAGGTCACTTATTAATGAAATCCCTGATGCTGGATATTGAGGATATACGCAAGTCCTATCGCATTGGACCGACGGAAGTCCATGTTCTCAAGGGAATCAATCTTGCAGTCGAGGCAGGAGAGCTGCTGGCCATCGTCGGACCTTCGGGAAGCGGCAAATCCACCCTCATGCACATGCTGGGGCTTCTGGAAAAACCCGATTCCGGAACTTACCGCGTGGAAGGCTCCAAAGTTCTTTATGACGACGACCGGGTTTTATCCACCTTGAGAAACCGAAAGATCGGGTTCGTTTTTCAGCAATATCATCTTCTGCCCAAATTGACGGCCCTGGAAAATGTAGGAGTTCCTCTCACCTATCGCGGTCTCAGCATGGCGGAGATCAGAAAAAAAAGCATTGAATATTTAACCAAGGTGGACATCCAGCAACGCGCCGACCATCGTCCCAGCGAAATGTCCGGCGGGCAGCAGCAACGTGTCGCCATTGCACGGGCGCTCGTCGGATCGCCGTCGATCATCCTGGCCGATGAACCGACAGGCGCTCTGGATGTGAAAACTGGCGAAGAAATCATGGAGCTCTTCCAGCGGCTGAACCGGGATGAAGGCATCACGATCGTCATTATTACCCATAATCCGGAACTGGCTTCTCAATGCGGCCGGTCTGTTAAAATTATCGACGGGATGATTTATTCAGCATGAATCTATTAAAAATAAATTTTTATGAAGCGTTCAGAAGCCTGTGGAGTTCCAAGCAGCGAAGCCTTCTGGCTTTGATCGGCATTGTCATCGGCATAGGATCAGTCATTGCCATGGTGTCCATCGGCACGATTGTCCAGCAGGAGTCCATCCGGCAATTCAAAGATATGGGTGTTGATGTTATGACCATCCGGAAAGGTTTCAGCGAGGGCGGTTCACAGACCCAATTCAATGTGGATACGCTGATGAAACTGCCTTCGGAACAAAAGCATATTCTGGAGGTCGCGCCTTATGTGGTAAGCGGAACCGAATATTATCGCGGACGGGCCAAAACCAACATCGAGCAGATGGGCGTTACCGCTTCTTTTTTTTCAATTAACAAACTTAATATCCGCGAAGGAAGAATCCTTTCGGAACTTGATCAGAACCGTTATTGCTGCGTGATCGGAAGCGAACTGGCTGATTTTCTAAAGCAAAACGGAATGTCGCGGATTCTGGGCGGTCAGATCATGTCCAATGACCGGGCCTATACCATTATGGGTGTCCTTCATCCGTCGGCGGAGGGGGGGCTTCGACCCTACGGCATCAACCGGGGGATGCTGGTTCCCCTGTCCACGGCCATGCGGTCATTTCAGAATGCAGATATCAATACCATCATGGCCCGGGTAGAGTCTAATGTTCCCATCTTGCAGATCAAAACGGAGATTCAGGACTATTTTCAGAAAAAAGCCAGAGGCGCGCAGGTGGAAATCACTTCGGCGGAAGAACTGATCGAGCGGATGAAAAAGCAAATGCAGATGTTTTCTCTTCTCTTGGGCGCGATCGGCAGTATTGCTTTGATTGTCGGCGGGATCGGCGTCATGAACGTGATGCTGATTTCCGTGACGGAACGCAGAAGCGAAATCGGCCTCAGGCGAGCCTTGGGAGCACAGCAGGGCGACATCCAGAGCCAGTTTCTGATCGAATCGGTTATCCTGTGTCTGGTGGGGGGGATTATCGGCATCGTTCTCGGAATCGGCATATCATTTTTATTTGCCTATATATCGAAGTGGCAATTTGTGATGTCCTACTCGTCGGTCATCCTGGGTTTTGGTGTATCAACGCTGGTGGGTGTCTTCTGCGGTTTCTACCCGGCACGAACAGCGGCAAGGCTGGACCCCATCAAGGCTCTACGCTCGTAATAAAGGAGCAAAAGATACGATCCAGGCCGTTCATCAGCAGTCCGTTCACTGCCCTTCTGGAGGGACGAAAATAAATAGGGGTTTGCTATTTAAAGATTATTTGATAACTAACCAAAAACGGATGTCCGGTTTACGGGCATCCTGATAGAAAACGGAGGAGGGGTGGTGTTGCCATGAAAAAAATATATTTATTGCTTATCATTTTGCTGTTTGCTCATCCTGTGTATGCGTCCGAAACGATCAAGATCGGCTTTATCGGCCCGTTAACCGGAAGCTTAATGTCAGAGGGATTGGAAGCAAAGCAAGTTGTCGAACTGCTGGCTAAAAACACCAACGATCGCGGGGGGCTGTCAGGGAAAAAAGTGGAAATAATCTATGAGGATGATCAGGGTGATCCTCAGATTGCCAAAGCAGCCACCGACCGGTTTGTCCAGCAGGGCGCCATCGCCGTCATAGGCGGCTATACATCCACAGTCACCGAAGCCATGCAGCAGGTTTTAGATCAAAACAACATCCTGCAGATCACCTATGGCGCCACCGCAGTTCCCTTAACGGAAAAAGGTCTTAAACTGTTTTTCAGGATCTGTCCACGCGATGATAATCAGGCCAAAGCAGCCGTGCGTGTCATCCAGAAGATGCAAATGAAAAGAATCGCGATTGTGCATGACGGGACCCTTTACGGGAAAGGACTGGCCGAAGCGGTCAAGGCTTTGTTGGAAGAAAGAAAGGTCGCGGTTGTTTTTTATGACGCCTTAACGCCCGGCCGACAGGATTATGAAGATATCCTTGCCAAAGCAAAAGACGCCCGTGCGGATTTCGTCTTTTTTTCAGGTTATCCTCCGGAGGCCGCTTATCTTTTAAAGAGTAGGCAGCAGATGAACTGGCATGACGTTATTTTTATGGGAGGAGACGCCGTTGACAGCAGCAAACTGATTGAAATCGCGGGCATAAAAGCTGCGGAGGGTTTTTATTTTCTAAGCGTTCCACGGGTTAAAGATATCGATAATCCCGTGAGTCATTCCTTCATCAATCGGTATGAAAATGCATACCAGTCAAGGCCTGCTTCCGCCTATGCGCTCTTGGCCGGCGACGCCTTCACGGCCATAACGGAAAGCGCTGAAAAACTCAAAACAACTGACGCAAAACTGATTTCCGACTATTTACATAAACGCTATAATAAGAAAAACGGATTAACTGGTAATATCCGTTTCAATCATAAAGGTGACATCGTCAATGACCTTCATGCTGTCTATCGGGTCAGCAAGGACGGACAATTTCTGTTGCAGCGAAAATTGCAATATGGAATTTTAAAAAAATAAGGAAGTATTCAACCTCTATATTTTCTTCGCATCGATTGGGAACTTTCAACCCATTGTTTGATGCGTTTGGCATCAGCGTAGCGTGCCGATTTGCCCGGCGCATCAAGCAGCACAATCAGCATGGGACGTTTCCCCACTTTTAACTGCATCACAAGGCAACGACCGGCCTCATCGATAAAACCCGTTTTGGATAGACCGATCTGCCATCGCGGATTCCGGAGCAGGGCATTGGTATTTCGATACTGAAGGATACGGTGGCCCAAGTCAATCGTGGTTTTTTCGCTGGTCGTGAATTTCCGGATCAGGTTGTATTGGTAAGCGGCGTTAACCAATCTGGCCAGGTCCCGGGCAGAGGACGTGTTGCCGTTGGAAATACCGGTTGGGTCTTCAAAGCGTGTCTCCGTGAGCCCTAATGATCCGGCCTTGGCATTCATCGCTGCAACAAAAGCAGCAAGGCCGCCCGGATAAGTCCGTCCCAAGGCATGCGCGGCGCGATTTTCGGAAGCCATCAATGCAAGTAGTAAAGCATCCCTGCGGGTCAGACTCGCATCAACCGGAAGGCGGGAACGGCTGTGACGAATCATGTCAACATCTTCATGCGAGATCGTGATCGATTCATTGAGATTCATTTTGGCATCCAGCACAACCATGGCGGTCATGAGCTTCGTGATGGACGCGATGGGCAATATGGCATCTGCCTTTTTCTGAACAAGACATTTCCCTGTCCGCTGATCTTCCACTAACGCGGAGGAGGAATGCAGAACAAGATTGCGTTGATACCGGACGACTTTGATTTTTGAATATGATCTATGGTGGGCAAGGGGTGCCGCCGCAAATGCCAATGCGGCAAAACAATGAACCAGTACGATGACCGCACACAGAAAGACTACCGGTTTGATGATGAAACGATGTGCCGTATGTTCTGCGTGAATGTCGTTTACGGATGGTTCTTCAATTTCCGGTTTGCCCATCGCTTTCTTTTCGCCGGCCCCCAGAAAAAAGAAGAAGTCGGGATCATGAGTATTATTCATTTTACTTTTCCTTTCGGAGGTAATTTAAGCGCGTCTTTTTTGTTTGTTTTGGTGTTTGATGTTCCCGATGCTTGTAAACCGGATTCGATAAGCCTGCGGATCGCTTCCGAACGGGAGTTGATGCGATTATCAAAACGATAATCGTCGATGTGCGTCAAAAGCGTATCTTCCAGAGTGATTAATATTTTCGCTTTTTCCAGGGTCATGGTGGATCTATATAGTATATAATATATAATGTCAATAACAAATATTACAAATATTTAGTATATACGATATATAAGAGAATCAATAGCCGAGAAAAGATTTGATGGGCCTGATCTCATCCATGAGCTTTTCAAAACCTTGAATCGTTAAGGATTGGGTACCGTCGGAGAGCGCTTTTTCCGGTTCAGGGTGAACCTCTATCATAATGCCGTGGGCGCCTGCCACCAGGGCTGCTTTGGCCATGGGCGGCACCAGGCTGCGTTTTCCGGTGGCATGTGACGGATCAACAATGATGGGGAGATGGGAAAGCTCTTTGATGATGGGAATGACGGACAGATCCAGGGTATTGCGGGTGGCCGTTTCGTAGGTTCGGATGCCCCGTTCGCAGAGAATCACCTGCGAATTTCCTTCAGCCAGGATATATTCGGCAGCCGCCAGAAATTCTTCAATAGTCGCGCTGAGGCCGCGCTTCAGAAGCACTGGTTTACGGATTCGGCCGACTTCCCGAAGGAGATCGAAATTCTGCATATTCCGGGCGCCTACTTGAAGGACGTCGATATAGCCCGCTACGAGTTCCACATTTTCTACGCTCATGACCTCTGAAACGATCGGAAGGCCGGTCTCGCGTTTCGCCAGGGCTAAAAGTTTCAGCCCTTCCTCGCCCAATCCCTGAAAGGTGTAAGGTCCAGTCCGGGGTTTGAATGCGCCGCCGCGAAGAAATTGTGCGCCGGCGGCTTTAACGGCTTTTGCCGTCCGGATGATCTGATCTTGATTCTCTACCGCGCAAGGCCCGGCAATGGTCACGGGGCTTCTTCCTTCACCGATTTCCACGCCGCAGATCTTGATGATCGTCGGCCGGGGATGAAAATCCCGGGAGACCATTTTGTAGGGCTTGGAAACATGAATCACTTCCTTTACGCCGGCAAGGTCGCGGATAGAAGTATCATCCACATATCCTTTGTTGCCCAATACGCCGATGGCGGTCCTTTCGATGCCGGGAATGGATGATGCCGTCAAGCCCATTTTTTCAACAGACGTTAAGACAGCGTTAATTTGCTTTTGGGTGGCATTGCGATGCATGACGATCAACATGGCTATATTGCTCCTGTGATGTTTAAATTGGCACTCTCTGGATTGTGTTGTGAAGATAATTTCACAAAACCCGTGGCAAAGCAATGTTAACGTTTTATTTTAATATCGCGGAAGGGAGCGCCTTTTTTCCTTGACAGAAATCCGCCGGCCTTCTATCGTCGCAACGAAATAATGATTCATACGGAAATAGAATTAACGGCCGTTAAGAGTCCAATGGTAAAAAAGGAGATTGAACATGTTCAATATAAGAGTGACGAACAACTCTAAAAATAAATGCCGTGACCAGCGGCTAAACCATGCCAAAGCATCCTTGGTGACTGTCAGGTTTCATTTGCTGCTGCCGATTTTGCTGATCATGATTTTTCTGCTTCCTCTGAAGGCGATGGCCAATGACCTGGCCTGTAAACACCTTCCGATCCTGATGCAAGCCTTTCATGCCAAGCATTATGCGATGAAAAGCACCACCACGGCCATCAGGACGCAAGCAGTTGATCAAATGATCAAGCACCTTGACCCCTCCAAGACACTGCTTTACGAATCCGATCTGGAAACGCTTAAACCGCTTCTGCTGGACGTTTTCCTGAGCGCGGAAAAAGGCAACTGTGCTTCGCTCCAGCCAGTTTACAACCTTCTTGTTGTGCGGGTTCGAGAGAACGAAGCGATCGTCAAAGAGATCTTGGGACCGGCCTTCCGCTCTGACAAGAAAGTCCAGATGAATATCAATGTGGACAAGCGCCCCTATCTGAAGACAAGGGCGGACAAGCAGGCGTCCCTGAAAAAGATCGTGCAATTCCAAATAGAAAACTCACTGCTTGGCGGCATTGACCTGGAGACAGCTAAAAAACGGCAGATACACCGATATGAGTTACAGACGAAACGGGTGGTCGAACAAAATCCTGCCAAACTCATTTCAACGGCCGCCGAGGCCTTTGCCGGCGCATTGGATCCGCACACCAGTTATCTGTCACCCAAAAATCTTGAGGATTTGCAGATTCAGATGAAGCTTTCCCTGGAAGGAATCGGGGCCATGCTGAGCAGCGAAACAGGATTTACGGTTATCGAAGAATTGATCCCCGGCGGCGGCGCTGAGAAAACCGGACTTTTAAAACCAAAAGATAAAATTATTGCCGTGGCTCAGGAAGGTGAAAGGCCGGTTGACGTTATCGATATGGATCTGCGCGACGTGGTCAGCATGATTCGCGGCAAGAAAGGCACAAGGGTCACCCTGACGATTTTACGTCAAGCACAGCATAAGGAGCGCTTTGACGTGACCATCATGCGCGACAAGATCGACGTAACGGAACAGGAAGCGAAGATGACTTACGAGACCAGGAAAGTCAACGGCAGGCAATATCGCTTCGGTGTTATCGATCTTCCTTCATTCTATGGAGACGACAAGGGCGACAAATCATGTTATGAAGATGTGAAAAGACTTCTCGCTGAGGCCAAGCGTCAGCAGGTGGATGGCCTGGTGCTGAACCTGTCGCGTAATGGCGGCGGATTGCTCGAAGAGGCCGTGCGCCTTGCCGGCCTTTTTATCGGCAGGGGTGGAATCGTTGCCGTCAAGGACAGCCGGGGGAAAGTCATGATTCTTGCCAATGGTTCAACGTCGCCGGTGAAGGAATACGACAAACGCAGTATCGTCGCGGCTCCTGCGGAAAATCCAAAGGCGCTCTACATGGGTCCCCTCGTCGTTCTAACCAGTCGAATGAGCGCGTCAGCCAGCGAGATCGTGGCGGGCGCTCTGAAAGACTATGACCGCGCAGTCATTGTCGGATCGGATCATACCTACGGCAAGGGTTCCGTACAGGCCCTGATGCCGCTGCCCTGGGAGCTGGGCGCTATGAAGGTCACCACGGGGCTGTACTTCCTGCCGGGCGGCAAATCGACACAGAAGATCGGCGTGGCGGCAGACGTCAGGCTGCCTGGTTGGTTTGTGCTGGAAGAAATCGGAGAAGCGGCGTTGGACTATCCGTTACCGGCCCAGTCGATTCTGCCTTTCCTCGGCACGCGGGGAAAAGAGGGGACGCAATGGAAGCCTGTGGACAGGGGATTGATCGCCAAGCTTGTGCCGAGGTCTCAGGGAAGAATTGCGAAAGACGCAAAGTTTGCAAAAATTATTAAAGAGAACAAAGAAGCCGCTGATAAGAAGGGCGTCATTGGGCTGGAAGATTTCAGCAAAACGATGAAAAATGAAGGTGTCGGAAAAGAGACGGAAACACGTTCTGAACAAAAGCAGAAAATACGCGATCAGTATGCGCCTTACGTGAATGAGAGTGTCAACATTCTGTTCGATATGGTAACGCTTGGGGCGGTAAAATCCTGACGTCTGGATTTAAATAATAAGGGGGAGCTTTCCATGAAAGACTTGAAGTATATGAGCATTATCGAAGAGGCCATGAATAAAATCAAAAAAGGTGCTTTCCTGACCGTTAAGGCCATGGATATGCAAAACACGATGACCATCGGCTGGGCTACGTTTGGATTTATCTGGCAAAAGCCGGTCATGATGGTGGCGGTGCGCGATTCACGCCACACTTTTGGCATTATGGAAAAGGCTTCAGACTTTACAGTGACAATCCCTTCAAGTGATATGAGTAGGGCCATCGCCTTTTGCGGAACGAAGTCCGGTCGGGATGTCGATAAGTTCAAGATGTGCAACCTGGAAACGGCAGAAGGACAAAATGTCGTATCACCGATCATCAAAATTGCAGGGATTCATTTTGAATGCAAAATAGTTTACAAGACCGCCATGAATCCGGTTCATCTGGATAAAGATTATGACAAGTCCCTCTATCCGCAAAAAGATTACCATACGCTTTACTTTGGCGAGATTCTGGCCTGTTATGAAACAGAATAGTTGCGTAGCCTGAAGATAGAATTATTTGCCTTCTAAAAAGAATTCATTGGCCATATCAATTTCAGTCATGGCCTGTGGCAGCCAGCTGTCACTTTTGAGCATAAGCGGTTTGAGTACTTTTTCGATATGAGTTTCAAAAACATAATCATCCGGATTGATTTGATACCCGGCGTTGGCCAGGGCATCAGCCAGCATGAGGGATTCAATCATGCCGGTTGATTCGGATGATGACATATAATAATGATGACCGGCAATGGCTTGTATGATGGGTTCGGGAAGTTGCCATTTTCTGGCAAGATAGGCGCCGATCTGCACATGATCGATGGATGCCACTTCCTGCTCGGCGTCGGAAAAACTGCATTTGGTTTCTTGCATGGTTTTCCATACTTTGCCGAAATCTCCTTTAAAGTACTTTAGCATGATAATTTTGCCGATGTCGTGCAAAAGACCGGCTATAAAAGCATCCTCCGGAGTCACCAGACGGCTTCTTTCCGCCAGTTGCTTGTTGAGAACGGCAACGCTCACCGCATGACGCCAAAAATCTGCAATATCAAAGTTTTCGTATCGATCCTTAAAAGTAAAGGTGTCGAGGATCGCGACGGAAACGACGGCATTTTTTACGGCATTAAACCCCAGAATCATGACGGCATGAGCAATGGAACTGCTTTCTTGCCGAACGCCATAAAATGCGGAATTGACCAGATGTAAAATTCTGGATGACATGGCTGGATCCAGTTCGATAATATGAGCCACTTTTTCAATCGATGCCTGATTGTCTTTCAGCAGTTGATTCAGCTTGAAATAAACGCTGGGCAGTGTCGGTAAATCCTTAATCTTCTCAAGGGTCATCCAAATGGTCTTATTATCCATGCATATCCTCCTGATAGGTTATTCTTATGAGTTTAGGACTGATAAAAATATTTACAAAAACTTTAAACGCATTATAAGCCATAAATGCTTAAAAATGAAAACAATTTGTGAGGCTATAGAATTTTTATTAATAATGTGTTGCCACACGGCAAAATAGGTGATAGGAAACCTCCGTCAGTGAACCACAGGGGTCACCATACCCTGTGGTTTTTTTATTGTGCGCCCGGCAGGGCGCACAGACTTGGTGGTGCAAGTCCACTACTC